>JBIKIA010000525.1:0-3814 GCA_044361885.1 Prosthecobacter sp.
TTGAGCTTGAGAGGTTCTGTCGGCGTCGTTGGCGTGCTTTCAGGCAAGGCAGCACGGGTTTGATCATCAATCACGATCTCACCCGCCGCTGCAACACTGCACAGGCGAGCAGCTAGATTCACCCGATCACCCACGACAGTGTAGTCAGCACGATTTTCCGCTCCGAGACAACCGGCCACTACCTTGCCGGTGGCAATGCCAAAGCCAATGCCGAGCGGCTCATGCGTCAGCTCATTCAGCCGCTCACGTTCAGCCAGCATCTCCTGCGCACAAAGCACGGCATCGGCCGCGTGGGTCGGGTTGTCCATCGGGGCACCGAAAAGGATCATGATAGCATCTCCAGCGAACTGATTGATCACGCCATGATGCCGATACACGACCTGCGTGAGCGCGGACATGTGCTTGTTCAGCAGCTCGATCACCTCTCGCGGATCTCGCCCGGCACTCAGCGCCGTGTAGCCGCGGATGTCGCAGAAGATGACCGTCACCTCACGCAGCTCGCCGCCGAGAGGAATCTTCCCCGCCATGAGCTGCTCCGCCACGCGCTGATCAGCCACCATACTGAGCACGGAGTGGTAGCGATCTTTCAGCGCCAGACCTGAGGCCATGTCTTGAAACGCATCCGCGAGATGCCGCATCTCCAACGTGGGACCGGGCGTGATCGCAGGCTGAAAATTACCCTGCTGGATGTCGTGCGTGGCGCTCACGAGACTGCCGATTGGTTGCGTTATTTGTTTGGCAAAGATAAAGCCCACGAACGAGGCAAGCAGGATGGCCACCAGTCCGAGTGCTACGATTTTGAATATCAAAATTCTCTGCTGCGACTCGAAGCCAGCCAGCGAAACGATGGAAACATAATAGGCAGCGGGAAACGGCGAATTCGGATTCAAGCAATGCGCCATGTAGCGATAGCCTATGCCTCCAATTCTCAGCATCCGCCCGATGTTTAGTGGCCTTTCCGCTCCGATGCTGGCACCCAGCTCATTTGCCATATCCGCCGCGATTTCGGATGGGAAAGTCGAGCCGATGAGCTTCCCATCAAGCCACATGGCTTGCATCCCACGCTCCGATTCGAACTTCGCATCCTCCGCCTTCTCAAAGTCCTGCATCTCCTGCCCAAACACCAAGGCACCGACAGTGCTATCGAAGTTCCGAATGGGTGCCGAGAGTACGCGGTAGATTCGCACGGGCTCCGCGTCATCATTCTGCATCGTGATGTAGCCCGTCGTCGTGGTTTCTTGAGGTTTGGCGGAAGCCAGTTGCTGCTTCAGCCTTTCCTGAATCGAAGGTGCAAAGAGCCCTGCATCCGCGCGGCTGCCCGCCGGTGGGTCGATCAACTCCCCATCTGAACCCAGCAGCCTGAAGAAGTCGAAGTCATCCAGCCGAAGCTCATCCTTCGCGACCTGATACGAACCCTCGAATCCCGCCTCCAAGGCTGCAAACAAGCGGACGGACTCGGACAGCCGATGAACATTTTTTTCCGTCAGCTCGATGTCCCGCTGCTGATCCCGTCTGAAGCTGGAAAACTGCTGCTCGAAAAGCTGGCTGATCATGCCGCGATGTGAGGCGTCGTTCTGCCGCTGCGCGATAAATAGGCTCCCGCCCGTGGCCGCGGCCACGAGTCCGATGATGGCCTGCTGCAATCGTGCGCGGAAGGTCATGGCGGTCAGGGAATGACGAAATACGAATGACGAATGACGAACATGCCTATCGGGTTAGCTGAGTGGAGATGGTTTTGCCTTCGATGATGGTGATCGTGGACTTCACCTGCTTCTCCGAGGGCAGCAGGGCTTTGATCTCATACTCGCCCGGCGGGATGCCGGTGATCTTGAAACTCCCACGCGTGTCCGTCACCGCGAACCAGGGCGTGTCGAGCACGAGCAGACGACAGCGCATGTGCTTGTGGATCTCACAGTAGATTTTAATGAGGCCGGGCTTGTCGAGGATTTGCCTTTCCGGGGTCTCCGTCTTTCGGAAGCGTCCGAGGTCAAAAAGGTATGGCTTCGTGTAGGTGAAGACATGATGAAACTCGTCATCCATGTTCGGGAAGGTCACCGGCGTACCCGTCTGCACCGCCAGCACCGACGGACGGAATTGATAGCCGCGCTGGGAGATCGTCACCGTCTTTCCCGTGCGTAACTTCGGGTAGGCCATGCCTTTTTTCTCCACCCAAACGATGGCTGGTGTCGGGTCCTCCGCCTGGATGGGCTTCACCGTGAGAGGGCGATAACCTGCTGGCACATCCGGCGGGCGTTGGGAATCCAGGACCACAACGCCGGACACACTTCCGTCAGCCAGCGCCAACTGGCAGAGAGGGAGAAGAAGAAAACTGATCAGATTAATGGAGCGCATCTAGGTGAATGAAGCTGGGAAGCCGCTGCTTGCCAAGCTTGGCGTTCAGAAAGGCGCGTGCTAGGTATGTGCCATGCCCGCCCCCTTCTCCTCTTTTGGCGATCCCGAACTCTCTCCCTTAGCCGACCAACTGGCCGCGCGTCGGGAGCAGTTCGCCGTCCATTGCCTGAAGGAAAAAGCCTCCGCTTTGATCGATGGCCTGCCCGCTAGGCTCACTGACACCGTTTTGAAAAGCATCGGAGCCGATGAAGGCAGCCTCTGGCTCGCTGTGGATGATGGGAAGGCGCTGTTCCCAGTCTGGAACAATGGGCCCGATGCTGCGCGCTTCGTCGGCAGCTTCAGTTTGCCGGTCACGCAGGGCATCACTGGCTTCGTCTTCACCAGCGGCATCGCCGCGTGTGAGGCGGAGGTCTGCTTCAATCAGCGCCAGCATCGCGAACTCGATCACCACCTCGGTGTGCTCACCTGGGCCATGCTCGCCGTGCCACTCGTCTTTGGCGGAGCTGCTCGCGGTGTCATCACGGCTGTGCGTCTTATCCGCTTGAGCGATCTTCCATACCTCAAACGAGTGCCCGAATCGCGCGATGAATTCCCAAGCGGCTACACGCCGCCTGCCGCTTTTGGCTTGGCCGATCTCAGCGCCATGGAGACCACGGCTGGAGCTGTGGGCCGCTTGATCGAGCATCGTCTCACCGCCTGGGTTCTCGGCATCGAGGAATAGACCATGACGCGAACCGACCTCCAGAACCTCACCGGCAAAGGCGTCCGCATCGCCGTGCTCGACTCGGGCATCGACACCACGCATCCCGCGCTCGATGACCTCAAACTCGCGGATGACGTCGCCTTCGAGCGCGACGGCCCCTTTCTCAAAGCCGTGGAGACAAGCGGCGATCTCATCGGCCACGGCACCGCCATCGCCTGGATCATCCGCAGCATGGCTCCCGACGCCGAGATCGGCAGCTTCCGCGTGCTCGATGCCGACCTGCGTGGCCGCACCACCATCATCTGGGAAGCCGCACGCCTCGCCGTGCAGCGCGGCTATCACATCCTGAATTGCAGCTTCGGCAGCCCGGGCGAGGCCCGTTTCGTCATGCCCTACAAAGAATGGACCGATGAAGCCTACCTGCGCCGCGCTCACATCGTCGCCGCATGCAGCAACGAAGACGCGAATCAGCGCGAATGGCCCGGCTGGTTCCCCACCGTGCTCACCGTGAACCTCGCCGACATGCCGCCCGAAGTCTGGAGCCACCGCCCCGGCAGTATGGTCGAGTTCCTCGCCCACGGCCTGAATGTCAAAGTCCCCTGGCAAGGCGGCTGGAAAGTCGTCACCGGTAGCAGCTTTGCCGCCCCGAGAATCACCGCCTGGCTCGCGAGACTCCTGGAAGCCCGCCCCGGCATGAGCGTGGAAACCGCGAAGGAGATGATGCGGGGAATGGCGGAGGGCTGATTATACTGCCCGTCC
>JBIKIA010000526.1:0-3811 GCA_044361885.1 Prosthecobacter sp.
CTTCCTTCCTCGACCATCTCCGACGCCTTTGATTTGCGAAGACACCACTTAGTCCAGCCCGGATGGGCATGGAGATATGAGCAAACAATGATTGTTGCACGTCAGGGCAGCATACTGGCAAATCTCAAACCTTTGCAGTGTATAGAAATGGTCTTAGTGCATAAAGGTTTCCGCTGGGAAGCTCCAGGCACCCTAGATTCACTGGCGAGGATCGAGCTGAGCATACCTTCCCCAACGGAAATCGGGAATGCCAGTGGCAGTTACCTAACTCCCGCCGAACTCGCGGCGAAATGGAAAGTCACTCCGATTACGCTGCGCCGCTGGCGCAATGCGGGGAAACTGAAAGCCTCCTTTCTCGGACGCGGCGTGCGATTCTCCTCGGAGGAGATCGCCCGTTTTGAGCGCGACGCCCAGGCATAACAAAGCCGGGGAACTTTCGCTCACCCGGCCCTGCATTTGATCGTGCGGTAGAGCACGCGAAACAAGCCCCGGTGCAACCAATCTCTGCACCCATGATGTACTCGATATCCGAGCGTGCCTCCGCTTATCTGGAGCGCATGCCACCCGCCATAGCGGGAAGTGGTGGACACACCGCCACCTTTAACGCTGCCGTTACATTGGTCCGTGGATTCGCTATGAGCGAGTCCGATGCCTTACCAATCTTTTTGGCATGGAATCAAACCCACTGCCAACCATCTTGGAGTGAAGCTGGCATCCGCCAAAAACTGAGAAGCGCTAGCCTTTCAACGCGGCCCCTCGGCTACTTGCTCAAAGATGATGCGCCAGCTCGTGAAAGAACAGCGCCGGACTTTGAAAACGAGGCCGAGAAAAAAGCACGTCATCGCAAGGCATGGCCTGCGTTCAGCGCGCCGGCGCTCTCCGACATCGAGACGATCTCAAGACTTCGCAGCATACCGGGGAGCGCTCTCCGCACCGCTGCCGAGGCTGGCTTGCTCAAGGTGTGCCATTATGAGAAGGCAGAATGTTTCATCCTGACCGATGGGCAGTTTGCCCAAGCTCGTCGCATGGATGGCAAACCGTTGCCGATTTGGGATGGAGTCAGCAAAGCCAAGAATCTGCCCGGTTCATCAGGTGCATTCATTGGCTCAAGCCTACTGGATGAATCATCCAATGTGCTGCTTGTGGAGGGCTGCATTGGCCTACTGGAGGCACTCGGGTCCATCGCCCTAGCGGACGCCACGGGATGGACTGTCATCGCAGCCATAAGCGCAGGGTCACGCTTCTATCGAGCGCCGGACCTACTCGCCAAGCTAAGAGGCCGGCGTGTGCATGTCGTGCCGGACAATGACGCAAAAGGGACCGGAGTCGATGCCGCCTACAAGTGGCTGCGCGAACTCATCCCCGCAGGCGTGATGGTCGATGCCATCAAGATGCCACCCGAATGCAAAGACCTCGGTTCCGTCGTCTCAAATCACCTCAACTATGAATCCTTTCTCACTTCACTTTTCCAATGAAACCTTACACTCAAAAAATCCTCGATGACGGCGATGCCAAATACGCAAAACATCAATCATCCGACCATGCAGACTCAGCACAGAAGGCCACATCCAAGCCTCTCACGGTCCGAAGCATCGACGAGATCATGGCTTACCAACCAGACGACAACGATCTGATTCTAGCCGATGGCTATCTTTGCAAAGGAGAGCGCACCGTCTGGCTTGGTCAGGGCGGACTAGGCAAGAGCCGCTTGTCTGTTCAACTGGCCTGCTGCTGCACGCTTGGCTTGGACTTCCTTGGAGTCGAGACGCGAGGCAGGGGCGGACGCTGGCTATTCTTGCAGACAGAGAACGGCATGAGACGTCTCAAGTATGATCTGGATCACATGCGCCAAGGTTACAGCGCCAGCGAGTGGAGCCACATCAAGCAGCATGTGTTCTTTCACACGCTGGAAAGCGATGAGGATGGTATCATCCTACTGAATGAAGAGAAGCACTTTGCCAGAGCTGAAGAACTCATCATTCGCGTGATGGCCGACGTTGTGGTGATTGACCCTTTGCGAGACAGCCACAGCGGCGATCTGAATGGAGATCAAGACATGACCATTGCCACGCGCAATATTACAAGGCTGGCAAAAGTGGGCGGACGCACTGACCGTGCAATGCTGGTACTGCATCACGCACTAACCGGTAAGGCCGGAGCGGGCAAGGCCACGGGATTTGATCGAAGCTCGTTTGGACGCAACAGTAAAGCGCTCCAAGGGTGGACCAGAGCACAGGTAAACATTGCACCCGGCAGTGCCGACAGCAGCAACGTGCTCGTCATCGCCAGCGGGAAGAACAATAACTTCCCGGAGTTCGCGCCCTATGCTATCGAGTTGGACACTTTGAGCATGACCTATCAGGTGAAAGAGGACTTCGACATGGAGACATGGAAGACCGAAATTGCAGGCACAACGACGACCACAAGAAAGTCGTGTAGTCACCATATAGCCGAACTGCTCAGAATCGCCGGCGGTGAGATCGAGAAGAAGAAGCTCATCGAGCAAGCCAGGGCAAGGACAGGACGCGGTGAGAATCACATCCGCCAAGCGATTGCCAGCATGATGGGGACCATCGTGGAGCAGCGAAATGTGAAAAGAGAAAACAAGCCCGCCGCTGTATTCATCAGACTCATCACGACCAGCACGGAAGTGGAGGGCGAGGAATGAGGACCACCCTTGTTGTTCATTATTCATTCTCTAGGGAACCAGTGATAAACAACAAGCACCCCATGTTGATTATGGGCAGTGAACAACGCAATCAACAAGCCCCCCTACCATAGATAATGAGCACGAAAACCGGCATGATCATGGCACTCGCCGCCATCCTGCTGCTGCTCAGTTGCGAACGATTAGCCGCACCATTGACACCACCAGCATCTGACGCATTGGCGCACGAGAGTTGCTGCTGCCCGAAGGTGCCAAAGCAGCCGCCCTCGAAATTGTCCAATGGGAAGCCGACCAGCGTGAGCAACGCCGCCTCGCCGAGCAGGCTGACCAGGTCGTTGACGCCCCCGATGACGAGATAGGCACCGATGCCGACCGCTTCCTCGATACCCAAGAAGGCGATGATCTCGGTCCCCTCCCCAGCAGCGCCAAGTCCACCCCTAAATCTGTCGCACCCGCCCTCGATCTGCGCTATGTCGCCCCCGATGGAAAAGACCCCAAAGGCACCCGCCGCAACCCCCTCGAAAGTAACCAAGGCACAGGCACTGGCACAGACGGAAGCCGCCCACGCAGGCTCCCCGCCAAAGCCTCGGACATGCTTGCTTGGGCGCAGGAAAACGGCTGACTGATCAAGCTCGGCGATATAGAACTCCGAGTACGAGCGGCACATGAGTACCGTGGTGGTGATGAACGCGATGTCTGGTTCGACGAACGCACCCAAGCCCTAACCCATTGAGTTCATCCCAGACCCGCGTGACGGTTGCATCCTCTACGCCTCCCCGCGCAAAGCGCTCGACACTGTCTCCCGCGCCAGCTTCAACCACCTGGACCGCCATCTGACCGCCGCCCTCGCCCGTCAGGCCAAGCGTGTGAACTCGACAGACCCCCTCACCGCAGCCACCCAAGCCGCAGCAGCATGGTGGAACCAGGACACCCCCGGCGGCTCGACCCTGCGCTCCCTGAAGGAACTGGTCCAGCGCGAACTATTTAAAGCCGTCAAATGCAGGTTCTATACCCTGCCGACCCCTGCCCATCTCGACCAACCACCCGTAGCATTTTGGACATTCACAGGGCCATTCCAGACCTCTCAAAAGCAGCCTGATTGGTCATCCCCCTCCACAGACCTCCACAGACCTCCACAGACCT
>JBIKIA010000744.1:0-2525 GCA_044361885.1 Prosthecobacter sp.
CTCCATGGCCTTACGGCACAACTCGACAGCGCTGGCAATGTGATCATCAAGAAGCCTGCGACGCCGGATCGACAGGGCAGCCCCACAGTCATCATGCAGGCGCATCTCGACATGGTTCACAAGGCGGCTGACGGACTGAAGTTCGACTTCGACACGCAAGGCATCGACATGTGGGTCGATGGAGATTGGGTGCGAGCACGCGGCACGACACTCGGTGCGGACAACGGCCTCGGCGTGGCTGCGATCCTCGCCGTGCTTGCGGCCAAAGACCTTTCGCATCCGCCCATCGAGGCGCTTTTCACGCTGGATGAAGAACAGGGCATGGGCGGTGCGCTCGGACTGCAACCTGGGCTGCTGACGGGCAAAACGATGCTCAATCTCGACTCGGAAGAAGACGACACCTTCACCATCGGCTGCGCGGGCGGCATCGACACGACGGGATGTTATGAATACACCCAAACTACCCATGCAGCCACCGCGCCCGTGGTCGCCATCCAGATCAGCGGTCTGCGCGGCGGACATTCTGGCCTGCAGATTCACGAAGGACGTGCGAATGCGATCAAGCTCATGGCGCGGCTGCTTAGCGTTTGTGGCGAGGACGTCATTGCTCTCAGCACGATGCGTGGTGGCAGCGCGCGCAACGCGATCCCCGCGCAATGCTTGGCGCAGTTGGTGATTTTGGATCAGTCGCGATTTGATGAACGCTTCCAACGCGAAGCCGCTGGCATCCGTGCAGAGTTCAGCCTGATCGAGCCAGGACTGAACATCGCGACGGCTTCTGTGAGTCTCGCAAGTGCCAGCGTGCAAACAATGTGCGCAGAGCATCAAAAGCACCTCGTCCTCGCCATGCAGGCCGTTGTGAATGGAGTCTATCGCATGAGTCCAGTCGTGCCCGGATTGGTAGAGGCATCGTCAAATTTTTCCACCATCGCACTCGGCAACGGCAAAGCCGTGTGGGGCAGCCTCCAGCGCAGTTCCGTGGAGTCGAGCAAGCTCGATGTGGCCCGTGCCTTCCGCGCACCGTTTGAACTCATCGGTGCCCACGTCCGTTCTGGCGACCCCTATCCCGGCTGGAGCCCCAGTGCCGAATCGCCCATCCTTGAAAAGATGAAGACGCTCTATCGCGACCTCTTCGGCCACGACGCGAAGGTCAGCGCCTGCCACGCCGGTCTCGAGTGCGGCGTCATCAGCATCGCTTATCCTGACCTCGACATGATCTCCTTCGGTCCGAACATCCACGAAGCACACTCGGAGAAAGAGTGCTGCAGCATTTCCTCCGTGCAGAAGTTCTGGAATCTGCTCACGGCGACGCTGGCGCGGATGTAGTCATAGCAGGGTCAATGATCCAAACCTACAATTGGAAAATCGGCGCTGCGCGTGTGCTGTGACTGAATGACAGCCTCCATCTTTGCCACGATCTCAGGATGATCGGCGGCGACGTTGGTGGTTTCTTTTTCGTCTTTCGAGAGGTCGAACAACAGAGTGGCGGGTTCTGCCGTAGCTGCTTTCATCTTACGTCCAGCGAGACCTGTTTTAATGAGTTTCCAAGAGCCCATACGGACGCAAAGCTGGCCACCATAGCCGGCAAACTCACGGTAGAGGAATTCACGCTCGGGCTGGGCTACCCCGAGCAAGGTGGGAGCCAGACTGATGCCATCGACACCTGTAGAAGGTTTTGCTTTGCCTCCCGCGAGATCGGCCAGCGTTGGCAGCCAGTCTTCGAAGCCAGAGACGCGATTCGAGACACTTCCAGGTTTGATTTTGCCTTTCCAGCGCACGATGCCAGGGGAGCGAATGCCGCCCTCGAAGAGCGTTCCTTTGCCATCGCGGAGGCCTTGGTTGGAATTGAAGAAATCGCAGTCGGTGCCCGCAAGCTTCGCATGGGTACCATTGAGCGGGCCGTTGTCGGAGATGAAGATGAAGACGGTGTTTTCATCGAGTCCGAGTTCAGCCACGAGCGCCATGAGTCCCCCGATCTCGCGATCCATACGCGTGATCATGGCGGCGTAGGCGGCCTTCGGGCTGAAGTGCGGGATGTAGCCCTTTCCGCCGGTGTAGGGCGGATCGTCCCAGAGACCGATGTACTCGCTCAAAGAGTCATCGGGCACTTGGAGCGCCACATGCGGCACGGTCGTGGGCCAGTAGAGAAAAAAGGGCTCTTCCTTGTGCTCGCGGACAAAGGCACGTGCCTGTTCGGCAATGAGATCAGGTGAGTAATCGACGCCTTGGAAGCGCTTGTAACTCTCCGCTTTCGTCGAGTCTTCGCCAGGCTTGAAGGTGTCATGCGCTGGGAAGTCGTGATTCTTCAGGGGGATCGTCTTGTCATTGTCCCAAAGATAAACGGGATAAAAATTGTGTGCCACACTCTGGCAGTTGTAGCCAAACCAACGTTGGAACCCCTGCTTCATCGGCGCTCCCGTCGAATCGGGGCCACCCAAGCCCCATTTGCCAAAGCCACCAGTGGCGTAACCAAGAGAGGCCATGGCCTCTGCCATGGTGACCGCGTCATGAGGAATGGGATGCTG
>JBIKIA010000137.1:0-10000 GCA_044361885.1 Prosthecobacter sp.
ACCTTGTTGCTCGCCGTGCCTCGGTTGTCACGAATGTAGGTGTGTCCAGGGTGCAGCCCCGTCATCAGCACAGAGCGTGAGGGCGCGCAGACGGCGTTCCCACAGTAGTGCTGGGTGAGCTTCATACCCTCCGCGGCCATACGGTCCAGGTTCGCCGTTTTGATTTTAGTCTGACCGTAGGCACCGAGATCCCCAGGGCCAAGGTCATCCGCCAGAATGAGCACAAAGTTTGGCTGACGTGCCTCGGTATGCGATAGGCAGGACACGGCGAAGAAGACGCCGAGAAGGAGGGACAGGTGTCGATTCATGGTCGGATGGAACGCAGCCAGCCGCCCTGATCTTCACCGATCTCAAACCTCCTGCTCACCACTATGCGTCAGGCGACGCTCGATCACGGCCCAGGCATTGTGATTGTGGATGGACTCGTAATTCACGGCCTCGACGCGGAACCATTTGATGAGTTTATGACCACCAGCCTTCACGGCAACGTTGCGCACGAGATCTTCGACAAAGACGGGATTGTCATAAGCACGCTCGGTGACGGCTTTTTCGTCGGGACGTTTCAGTACACTGTAGAGCTCACAACTGGCACTCGATTCGACTAGCTCGATGAGGTCCTCGATCCAGATGGGCTGGCGGAAGCGCACGGAGAGGGTCACGAGACCACGCTGATTGTGGGCACCGCGATCACTGATGGCTTTTGAGCAGGGGCAAAGAGTTGCCACGGGGACCTCGACGGTGACGACATAGTCGATCTGTTCGCCCTCAGCATTGACCTCAAAAATGACGCCGTAGTCGAGCAAGCCCTCGGATTTGGTCACCGGGGCTCGTTTGGTGCGGAAGTAGGGGAAGCGCATCTCGACATGCGCCTTTTCGGCGTGGAGACGGGTTAAGAGCTCGCGCGGCATGGCTGCGATACTGGCCACGGTGAGTTCGCGTCCGTGGGAGTGCAACACTTCGAGGAAGCGGCTCATGTGAGTGCCCTTGTATTGATGTGGCAGGTCCACGGCCATTTTCACCGTGGCGATGGTGTGCTGGGTGGCCTGATCGCGATCCCGGATGCGCAGAGGGAAGCGCACATCCTTCACACCGACGCGGTCGATGGCCAACCGGCGCTCATCGCGCTCATTTTGCGTATCTTTAAGAGGAGGCATGGCGGAGACAAAAAATCCCGCTGCTGCGGCTGGCAACAGCGGGAAAAGTGACGATTTGAATCCCGTCAGGGAAAACGACGCCTCAGGGAAGCAAGTTCACCGCACGGGCGCGCTTAACTTCGCGAGTCACCTTGCGGTGGAGCCAAGCAGGAAGGCCAGTCGTTCGACGGGGCTGAAGCTTGCCGGTTTCGGTGAGGAAACGCTGAAGGATTTCAGGGTGGCTATAATTAAGCTTCTCCATCGGGATGTCAGCGCGGCGGCGCGGCATCCGGCGATTATTTTTGCGGAGAGAGATGAGACGTTCGGTGGTCTTCGGTTGCATGACTGGAGCGGGGGGCAGATTAGCGGATCTCGCGGTGGAGGGTGCGGCGCTTGAGGAAATGATTGAATTTCACTTTCTCCAGACGTCCGGGAGTATTGGGGCTCTTTTTGTTGCGAGTGCTGACGTAGCGGGACGTGGGTTTACCCTCGGCCTTAGCCTCCGTGCATTCGAGAATGATGATTTCACGTGCCATAAATTTTTTGGGGGCGCGAGGCTAGGCTACTCTTTACTAAAGTCAAGGGACTCATTTGCCCCCTGATTCGACTTGGCAGTCGTGTTGCTTTCCGCCGCATCATCATCGTCGTCATCATCGTCGTCGGCGGACTCATCGAGGCCGAAGAGGGAGCGGACGGGACGGGTCCAGCGACCGCCGCGCTGTTCACGCTCGATCTTCTCCTGGCTGACGACGGTGAAACGGGTGAAAGGCAAGGCTTCCAAGCGCTCCTCAGAGATCGTGACTCCAGACATCTCACAGATGCCGTAGGTGCCGAGGTCGATGCGTTTTAGCGCTTCATTGATCTCATAAATGGCGTCCTGTTCCTTGGCGAGGAGGCTTAGAGCGAAATCGCGGTCATACGCGTCGCTGCCAGCGTCAGCCTGATGCATGCCAAAGGCGGACTCAGTACCTTCGTTGTTGCGGAGACTGTCATTGGTGACGCCTTCAGCGGCGTTCATGTAAATGTCGCGCAGTTCCATGAGGCGCTGCTTTTGCTTCTTGAGGAAGGCGGCAGGGAGCACGGGCTTGCGCGGCGTGTTGTCCATGGTGATGCCTTCTTCCAGCGGCACGGGGCGCTTGACGTTGGTGATCTTCACCGTCGGGCCATTGTTGGACTTGGCGGCTGGCTTGGAAACCGGGGCGGCTTTGGCTGCGGGCTTCGCGACAGGAGCGGGTGCCACGGCTTTCGGAGCTGGAGCGGGGACTGCTTTCTTCGCGGGTTCAGGCTTCGGAGCGGCTTTCTTGGCCGGGGCTTTCACCGGAGGAGTGGCTTTCTTGGGTGCCGGGGCTGGCTTAGCAGGAGCCTTCTTGGCTGGAACAGGCTTTTTGGCAGGGGCGGCTTTTTTGGCCGGGGCTGCCTTCTTCACGGGGGCTTTCTTCACAGGGGGGGATTTTTTGGGCACAGGTTTCTTCACCGCCTTGCTCGCAGGAGCCTTGGACTTAGCAGCGGGCTTGGCCGCCTTGACTGGTTTAGTGGCTGGTTTAGCAGCAACTTTTTTCGCGGGTTTGGCCGGGGCTTTAGGCGCTGGTTTCTTTTTCGCGGGCATGACTCGTGGAGAGGCGGGTTGGCAGGATCAGAATCCGCTACTGGGGCGGAAAAGGCGCGGATAGTGGCGTGATTCCTCAGATATGGCAAACGGAAATCCAGCCCTGGAATGCTGCGATGCTTGCCCTTACCAAATCATCCGTTGGGCTGCGCCTGCCTTTCTGGAGAGCCCGAATCACCTCTTGAGAAACCTTTCCCCGCAGGCGAAGGAGCGCGCCCCGTCTCCTGACCCTGTTTCTGCCCATGTCCGCCGCCTCTGAAGTCGCCCGCCGCCGCACCTTTGCCATCATCTCCCACCCGGATGCGGGAAAGACCACGCTTACGGAAAAGCTCCTCCTTTACGGTGGAGCGGTGCAACTCGCCGGCAGTGTGACGGCGCGCAAGAACCAACGCGCCACCACCTCGGACTGGATGGAACTTGAGAAGCAGCGCGGTATCTCCGTGTCGTCCACTGTGCTTCAGTTTGAGTACAAAGACTGTGTCGTGAACCTGCTCGACACACCGGGTCACAAAGACTTCTCCGAAGATACCTACCGCGTGCTCACGGCTGTGGATGCCGCGGTGATGGTGATTGACGCTGGTAAAGGCATCGAAGCGCAGACGCTGAAACTTTTCGAAGTCTGCCGTCGTCGTGGCGTGCCGATCTTCACCTTCATGAACAAGCTGGACCGTCCGGCGCGTCCGCCGATGGAGCTTCTCGATGAATTGGAGCGCGTGCTCGGTATCGCTGCCTTTCCCATCAACTGGCCACTTGGCGATGGCGTGGATTTCAAAGGTGTCTTTGATCGTGAATCCAATCAGGTGCATCTCTTCGAGCGCACCGTGGGCGGCATGTTTCGCGCGCCGGTGAAGGTCAAGGGCATCGAGGACGACAGCGTGCGCAACGCACTGCCGCCGCTGGTTTACGAGCGTGTTTGTGAGGAACTGGAGTTATTGGAGGGCGGCGGCGCTGAGTTCTCTCTGGAAAAGATTCGCCACGGCCAGCTCACGCCTGTTTTCTATGGCAGTGCGATGAATAACTTCGGCGTGCAGATGATGCTCGATCGCTTCCTCGAACTCGCCCCGCCGCCTGCGCCGCGCATGAGCGGCGATGAAATCATCTCCCCCGACACGCCCGGCTTCAGCGGCTTCGTCTTCAAGATTCAAGCCAACATGAACCCGCGTCACCGCGACCATGTGGCCTTCATCCGCGTCGTCTCCGGCTGCTTCCAGCGCGACATGGTCGCCACAAATACGCGCACCGGTGCCAAGCTGCGCCTCGGCAATTCCCAGCGCCTCTTCGCCCAGGAGCGAGAGACCGTGAACGAAGCCTGGGCAGGCGACGTCGTCGGCCTCGTCGGCAATTACGGCTTCCTCATCGGCGACACTCTCTCCGAAGACCCGAAGATCAAATTCGACGAGATGCCGCGCTTCGCCCCCGAGTGCTTCGCGTATCTGCACAATGAAAACACCGCCAAGTTCAAACGCTTCCGAGACGGCCTCGACCAACTCCTGAAAGAAGGTCTGGCGCAGCCCTTCGAGCTGCCTGACTCCTTCGTCCGCATCCCACTCGTTGGCGTTGTCGGGTCACTCCAGCTCGATGTTTTGAAGTATCGCCTCGAGACCGAATACGCCGCTGAAGTCCGGCTCGAGTCCGCCCCCTGGACCATCGTCCGCTGGCTGCGTGAAAAGAACCCCGAAGACGCCCCCAAACTCGTCCGAGGTCAGACCACCAAGCCGAAGCCCAACCTCGCCGCCAGCTACGACACCACGCTCGCGCTGGACTCCCTCGGCAACTGGGTCGCCCTCTTCAGTGACAAAGTCAGCGCCGGCTATTTCGAGACCAAGAACGGCGACAAGTTCGACATCAGTCCGTTTCCTTTTTGAGCACCAGCACGATGTCCGCGTAGCTGTCATCCAGCTTCCGGGGATCGGTGATGTCATAGGTGAAGTCGTAGCACTGCACGAGTTTCAGCGAAGGCACCTTGCGCAGCAGCGCGCGCATCTGGGCCGCATTATAGGTGCGGAACTGCCACTTCGTCTCCTGCGTATGAGTGCGGCTTGCATGGGTGATTTGCAGACGTGTCCGCAGATCTTCGAGACGTGTCTTGCGGTTCGCGGGCCAGGTGTGCGTGTTGCACAGCACGCGGATGCCATCCCGTTCGGCTAACCAATGCTCGTGTTCCTGGCCGGTGCGCGCGTAGTCCGTCAGATGCACACCGAGCACGAAGAGTCCGCCAGGCTTCAGACAATCTGCGACACGCTGAATGCAAGCGACGGCGTCACGCTCGGTTTGTAGATACTTGAAGCTGCTGACGAGGCAATGGGCGAGGTCAAAGGTCTGCGTCTTCGGCAACTCGAAGCTCTGCATCCAGTCCTCCCAGAGCCGGGCCTTCAGCTCTGCGCGCTTCAGCCGCTCGCGGGCGAAGGCGAGCATCCGGGCATTGCCATCAAAGCCGCTCACCTTCCATCCACGACGGGCCATTTCTAAAACGAGACGCCCACTGCCGCAGGCTGGTTCCAGCATCTGGCGTGATCTGCCGCCCGGGCCATGCTTCGCATGCACGGCTTCGAGAAATGAACCTTCCTTCGGCGTGTCGGCATCGAAGATGATGTCGTAATAGAGCGGCGTGTCGTACCAGTCGCGTTGTTCGGTCATGAGTCAGAAGGGCGAATGACACCGCTTCTGTCAAGGCCGCCGCACGGGCAGCACGCGGCCTGTGTAGGGATCCATCACCGCTGTCGTGCCCGGTGCGGTATAGCCACCCTGATACACGTTGTTGTATATCGGCCCGGGGCCGTACTGGCCGGGCATGACGGGGATCTGCTGATTGCCGATGTGGACCTCCTCCGTCACGCCACCGCTGCTGCGATAGATACCCGTGTCTGTGCGGCGGCCGAAGAAGTCGCGCTCTGTGCTTTGATACATGACCTCGGCATCAGGCACGCGCTCACGCTGCTGACGCTCCAGACGATCCCGATATGCGGACGAAGTCTCGCCCGGCTTGATCGGCGGATTCGCCGCGCTGGTGCCCCCCATCGAGTATGGATTCGTATCCGCACGATTTGCATACGCGGAGTGGCTGCTGCGGTTCGATGGAGTGCGGTATCTCGTCGTGCCGCTCGGAGCAGCCACACAGGCACTGAGCATGAAGACGACAGGCAGGAGAAGGGCGCTCGATTTCATACCCAGAGTGTATCAGTCCCCTGCCCTGCGGTGGAAGATTTGTTTTCGAGAAAAACATCACCCAGCTCAGGCCAGCCCGATCGCCTTGCGCGGATTCGTGTCGAGCAGCAGTTGCAGCTCGGCTTTGCTCAAACCGAGGTGCTGCTGACCGTTCGAGAGAATGCGCGGGATCGTCACGGTGCTGCCGACGAAGTGGGAGCCGTCCGGGCTGCGTGCCACGAGATCCTCGCCGATCACGATGTCCCAGCCTGCGAGCGTGAACTTGCCCGGGCCGAGTCGCGAGGCAGAGATCGCATCAGTGACGAAGATGGTCTTCTCCAGACCGGAAACGCGGAGGTAGTTCACCAGCGCGAAGAAGTCGATATGCACGCCGTCGGCGATGAAGCAGAGCCAGAGTTTGTCCCGCAGGGAAAGCGCGCGCTGAATGATGTTGTCGTGACGATGCATCAGCATCGGGCAGCCATTGCCCACATGGGTGAACATGCTCAAGCCATGCTCCGTGGACGCACGTAGCACGTCGAGACTCGGATTGCAGTGCCCGGCGGAAACGGTGACGCCATTGTTCGCCAGGAACTCGGTGGTCTGGAAATGCTCATCATTCTCCGGCGCGAGCGTGACGATCTTCGTCAGCCCACCAGCGGCATCGAGCAGACGCTTCGCATCCTCGACGGTCGCTGGTTTCACATGCTGTGGCGGATGCGCGCCGACGTAGCCTTTCTCGGAGTTGGTGAACGGCCCCTCAATGTGAATCCCGGCGATCATGCTGCGCGCGAGGGCATCTTTTTCACGCAACTCGACCAGCGTAATCATGCGCTCGGACATGGCCTCAATGCTGTCCGTGATGAAGGTGGCGAGGATACTGTCGCAGCCGTCTTCGAGCAGGCACTTGCAGGCGTGGTGCAGCGCCTCGGCGGTGAGCCCTTCGCGGTTGAAGTCAGTACCTGCGTAGCCGTTTACTTGAAGATCGAGTGGTTTCATGTCTGCGGTTTTAAACGCACGAGTTCTGGGCTTCAAGGGCACGGATGGGCCGACTGCCGGTGCTTTTGTGTCACGCAGCGGCTTCCATCGCTGAGATCAGCGCGGCACGCAGCTCGGGCACATGCTCATCCGACAGTGGCTGCGGACTCATGATGGCGATGTGCATCAGCCCGAGCCGTGTGGGACAGGGCAGCGCCGTGAGGTGTTCGCCATTCGCCATCTGCCGGCGCAGCAACGGCGCGCGATCAAAGGCAAACACCGCGCTCATGCGCGAGGTCGCCACCCAGGCCATGACCGTCGTCTGCACCAGCCCTTGATGGATGGACTGCCCCCAAAGCAAATCGCCCTGGTCACCAATGATGAAAAGCTCGTTCCAGCCAAGCTGCGGCTGCGCCCAGGCGGCGAAACTTTCGAGCCGTTCAGCCACCGTGTTGCCGATCGGTTTAAAAGGCATCCAGGATGGGTTCGTGGACACCACTTCTGTTTCAAGTTCTGCCGCTTCGACTGCTGCCTCCTCGGGCTCGTCTTCGACTTCCATTTCTTCAGGCTCTGGCGCTGCGGCCGCGCCAGGCAGCAATCCCGCCCCCACCGCACGCTCGCGGATGGCCTGAAGACGAGAGCGGAAGTCCTGCAAATCAGGATGAGCCGTTTCCACCGGAGCAGGCAAGACCGGTTCAGTGGCCGCAGCCACCTGCACGCGAAACATCGCCAGGGCCTCATCCGTCTCCGGCGCATCCAAAAGACTCTGCGCCGCATAGGCAGGCTCTTCTTCGACCATCGGCGGCGGCCCAGGCTTCACACGCAGATGCCCCAGCAGGGCACCGACTTCATCCGCATCAATCCAGGAGACTTGCATGGGCATGGCTGGATTCACGTTCCTGGAGAAGACCGGTGCGTTGCTCGATCTCGGCGGCGAGCTGGTCAAAGAGCAGCGCCTCGGGCGGAGGGTTCTTTTTCAAAAGAGCCACGGGCACGCCCATGGCGCTGGCTTCGAGGAAGGAGTTCAGGCGCGGCACATTCTGCTCAAACATCATGTCCGCCGGCAGCAGCGCGCGCAGTTCGGTCACCACCTTCTGGCTGATCTGGCTCTCACCGGCCACCATCGTCAGCAGGATGCCCGCCACTTTGACTCCAGCTCCCTCGCTGCGGAATCGGGACAGCGTCTCCAGCATGTGCGGCACACTGCGCACCGCCAGCGGCTCTGCCTGCTGAGGCAGGATGACGTAATCACAGGCCTTCACCACGGACTCCGTCATCGCATTCAGCCCCGCCGCCGTGTCCATGATCAGGCAATCGACTCCGCGCAGCTCTGCCGCACGCAGCAGATCCGCGAGCCGTGTCGGCACATCCTGCGGAGCCCAGCCACGCCGTGCCGCCGCATCATACTGACCCGCAGGCAGGATTTGCAGTTCAGGGAGCCGCGTCGCGATCACAAGCCGGTTCATCTCGCGCTCATTGCCGCAGAGGTAGTCGTAGAAGCCGAGCTTCGAGCGGGTGGAGCGTGCGAGCGAGAGCCCGACTCCGCCCTGCGGGTCCGTGTCCACAAGCAGCGTCGTCCACCCGCGCTTGGCGAGGGAATAGGCTAAATTAATGCAGAGTGTGGTTTTCCCCACACCTCCTTTTTGGCTGGCCGTAGCAATGGCGATCACAAGGCCATGACATAATCCGTGTTAGCGGCGTGGCAAGTTCGGCGGCGAATGCTTTGTACCCCTCAGGCGGTTCTCATTCAGAACCAGGCTGATAATTACCGCAAACTTCACGTCCCCACATGGCCAAGGCCGCCCAGCCTTCGTCGTTGTCCCAATGGGGGGACCATCTTGTAGTTGTCAGGTTGGCAGCCTTTTCACAGCCAAGGCTTTCGCGACACTGCTTTGGCTTGAAACCACTGCCGTGGATGGGGCAACCACACGGCTTTTCTGATTATTCTCACACAAGTGCGAAGATCGAGAGAACTTTGCCCCTAGTCGTGATCGGGTTCACGGTGCCTTTTCAAGCACTTGATCTTGAGCAGGTAACCCTCAGGCCCGTGGATCGACCGCACTTGCAATGTGAACATGGCATGCGAGCCAAAACGCCCGCATGCCCCTCAACCACGCCGCTTTTCAGTCATTGTAGGCGGCTTCGCCGTGCTCCGCTTGGTCGATGCCCTGATTTTCTTCTTCGGGTGTGACGCGCAGACCGCAGATCAGGCCGACGATCTTGATGATCACGAAGCTGGCGACGCCGGAAAGGAGGATGGTGTAGAGGGCGGCGAGGGCCTGGGTGGTGAGCTGGGGGAGGATTTCGAAATCTCCGAGACCGCCAGCGAAATGCTTGGAGCCAAAGACGGCGACGAGCAGGGTGCCGACGAAGCCGCCAACGCCGTGGACGCCGAAGACGTCGAGGGAGTCATCGTAGCGGAAGGTTTTCTTCAGCTTGGCGCAGGCGATCCAGCAGATGATGGCGGAGGTGGCACCGATGCAGAGCGCACCGATGGGGCCGACTTTACCCGAAGCTGGCGTGATGGCGGCGAGTCCGGCGATGGAACCGGTGGCGATGCCGAGGGCGCTGGATTTCCGAATGACGAGCCACTCGATGCCCATCCAGACGACCGCGGCGGTACAGGCGGAGAGATGAGTGACGACGAGGGTCATCGCGGCGCTGCCATTCGCGGCGAGCTGGCTGCCTGCATTGAAGCCAAACCAGCCGACCCAGAGCATCCCGGCGCCGACCATGGTCTGCGGGAGATTGTGCGGCAGGAACTGCGCCTGCGGGAATCCACGACGTGGCCCAACGACGATGCAAAGCACGAGCGCGGCCACGCCTGCGGTGATGTGGACGACGATGCCACCCGCGAGGTCGATAACGCCGGTGAGGCCGAGGAAAGAGCCCGCCTTATGCCAGACGCCATAGCAGCAGGGCACATAGACGACGAGGCTCCAAAGGACGCTGAAAAGCATGATGGCGCTGAACTTCATGCGCTCGGCGAAAGCACCGATGAAAAGCCCCGGCGTGATGAGGAAGAACATCATCTGGTAGGCGAAGTGCAGCAGCTCGGGGATGGTGGCGCAGTCGCTGCGGACAGAGGTGGTGGTCACGCCCTGGAGGAACATTTTATCAAAGCTGCCGATGAATGAAC
>JBIKIA010000527.1:0-3803 GCA_044361885.1 Prosthecobacter sp.
TGCACGGTGAGGTGCTCATTAAGCGCCATCTGTCGTGTCTCGATGGTGCTGCGCAGGAGGTCCATCTGCTCATCAGCGGTGAGGAGATCGCGGCGCTGCTGATCCAGTGTCTCGCGACCGATTTCGGTCTGCTCTTCGTTCTGACGGATGCGATGGCTCAACTCCTCGTTGCGCTCATTATTGAAACCGATGCGACCTTCCGCGCTCTGCACCTGACTGCGAAACTCGCTGATTTGACCGCGCAGTTGGTTGATCTGAGATTCGATACTGTGATAGGCCTCGCGGGTTTCGAGAGCTTCGTGCTCGGCGGTTTGCAGACGTGCCTGCACCTGATCGAGTTGCTCGGTCATCATGCGCACATGATTGTCAGACTCGGCCTTCTCAGCGCTGAAGTCTGTGTAATGCTTGTGCGCGAGGTGGGTATCAAGCATCCGCGCGTCATCGAGCAGGACTTGGTAGCGTTTCGCCTTGGCGGCCTGCCTTTGCAGCGAGCCCATCTGGCGCTTCACTTCAGCGATGACGTCCTGCACGCGCAGGAGGTTGGCTTCCGTGTATTCGAGCTTGCGCAGAGCCTCGCGCTTCTGGCTTTTGAACTTGGTGATGCCTGCCGCTTCTTCGAAAACGGTGCGGCGATCTTCAGGCTTCGAACTGAGCAGGAGATCGATCTGGCCCTGAGCCATGATCGAGTAGGCGGAGCGCCCGATGCCTGTGCCGGAGAAGAGATCGTGGATGTCTTTGAGGCGGCAGACGGTGTTGTTTAGTCGATACTCGCTGCGTCCATCGCGGAACACACGGCGGCAGATGGCGACTTCGTTGTAGTCCACATTCAGCGCCTGCTCGCAGTCCGCCATGACGAGCACGACCTCCGCCATGCCGACGGGTTTGCGCTTGTCCGTGCCATTGAAAATGACGTCCGCCATTTCCTCACCGCGCAGGGCTTTGGCCGAGGTCTCACCGAGCACCCAGCGGATGGCATCGACGACATTCGACTTGCCGCAGCCATTGGGCCCGACGATGCCGGTCACGCCTTTGTGGAACTCGAAGTTCGTCTTGTCAGCGAAGGACTTGAAGCCGTGGATGGTGAGGGTTTTGAGATACATGGCGGTCAGGAAAGGTTGAAGCCGATCATGAAACGCTATCCGCCTGAACCCCGGCAAGCGAGAAGGCTATTTTTTACCCTATCTTGGGGTTGGTTAAGATGTCCGAAACAAGATGTGGGATTTTTCAAACCCCGCCTCGTGTGAATAAAGAGCGGACCTGTGAACAAGGAGGCTAGGCCCCGAACTGACGTGCCCACTCGATGGCTCGCAGCATCCCAGTGGCTTTATTGACCGTCTCCTGATACTCGGAAGCAGGATCGGAGTCGGCGACGACGCCCGCGCCAGCTTGCACATAGGCTTTGCCGTCTTTCACCACACAGGTGCGCAAGGCGATGCAGGAGTCGAGATTGCCATCGAAGCCGTAGTAGCCCACGGCTCCGGCATAGGCACAGCGCTTGCTCTTTTCCACCTCGTTGATGATGGACATGGCACGCACCTTCGGGCTGCCGCTGACGGTCCCGGCTGGGAAGGTGGCGCGCATGACGTCATAGGCGTTTTTGTCGGCGTTGAGCTGGCCTTCGACGTTGCTGACGATGTGCATGACGTGGCTGTAGCGCTCGATGATCATGAGGTCGGTGACTTTCACGGTGCCGTATTCGGCGACGCGGCCGACGTCATTGCGGGCGAGATCGACGAGCATGATGTGCTCCGCGCGTTCCTTCGGATCGGCGAGCAGCTCGGCGGCGAGGGCGTCGTCCTCGGCCTTCGTTTTGCCCCTCCAGCGCGTGCCGGCGATGGGGCGGATCTCGATCTTGCCGTCGAGGCACTTCACATGCACTTCGGGCGAACTGCCGACGAGGGAGAAGCCGCCCGGCAGGTCCATGCAGAACATGTAGGGCGAGGGATTCACATGCCGCAGCGCGCGGAAGAGGTCGATGGTGGTGCCGGTGTAGTCGGTCTCGAAGCGCTGGGAGGGCACGCCCTGGAAGATGTCCCCTGCCCCGATGTACTCCTTCATCTTCGTCACCATGCCTTCGTATTCGGCGCGCGTGGTGTTGCTGACCGGAGGCGGGAGCTGGTCGTTCTTCACCGGGGCGAAGGTTTGCAAAGGCTTCACGGCAAGTGGCTGCGAGAGCTTCGTGATGAGCGTCTCGATCTGAGCCTTGGCCCAGTCGTAGGCTGCCTCCAACGTGGCGTGCTCATCCGTGTGGACGTTGGCCACCAGCATGAGGCGGCGGGTGCGGTGGTCGAAGATGAGGACGGTGTCCGTGACCATGAAAACCATGTCCGGCAGGCCGAGTTCATCCTTTGGCGGAGCTGGGAGAGTGGGCTCGAAGAAGCGGACCATGTCGTAGGCCAGATAGCCGACAGCACCGCCATGGAAGACGGGGATGTTTGCTGCCTCGGCGGGCTTGTACGGCAGCATGATCTGGCGCAGGTCCTCCAGGGGATCGGTCGTGGTGGTGAATCGGCGGGTCTTGCCGCGTTCTTCGACTTCGATCTCCTTGCCGCGTGCGGTGAAGATGAGACGCGGTGAGCTGCCGAGTAGGGAGTAGCGGCCCGAGTGCTGGGTAAGCTCGGCAGATTCCAAAAGGAAGGCACAGCGCCCATCGTGGATTTTTTGGAAAGCCGAGAGCGGCGTCTCATAATCCGCAGCCAGTTCCGCCATCACCGGGACGAGGTTTCCCGTGGCCGCGAGCTTGCGGAAGGCATTAAAATCTGGCTGGAGATGGAGCTGGGGCATGGCGGGAGCGGGCGGAAAGGAGCGCGGAGATTGGATGCGAATGCCTGTGCGGGCAAGTTGCCGTGTGCGGTCTGTTGAACCTCCCGGTTGACGCCTTGCCGATACTCTTCAAAAGCAGAGTCTCCATGTCTGACCGCGCCGTTTTCCGCACCATCCCTGTCCGCGAACTCCTTGCTGACCAGCTTCTCGATCTCTCGAAGAAGATGAAGCTCTCGCTCTCCAAAGCCGACATGCTGGTCGTGCAACAGATCTTCAACGATGAAGGCCGCGATCCCACGGATGTCGAGCTGGAGGTCATCGCCCAGACCTGGTCGGAGCACTGCAAGCACCGCATTTTCAACGCGAAGATCTATCACACCCTCAATGGCGAGCAGGAAGTGGTGGTCAGCCTCTTCAAGACGTACATCCGCGCCACCACGGAGAAGATCATGGCCGACAAGCCCGACTTCGTACTCAGCGCCTTCGTCGATAACGCAGGCTTCGTGAAGCTCGATGACGACAAGGCCGTGTGCCTCAAGGTCGAAACGCACAATCACCCAAGCGCCATCGAACCTTACGCAGGTGCCAACACCGGCCTCGGCGGCGTGATCCGCGACATCCTCGGCGCGGGCAAAGGCTCCAAGCCAGTCGCCTCCATCGACGTCTTCTGCTTCGGCCCGCCCGACACGAAGCAGGAGGACCTGAAGGCCAAAGACGTGATCCATCCGCTCGGCATCATGCGCGGCGTGGTGCGTGGCGTGCGTGATTACGGCAACCGCATGGGCATCCCCACGGTGAATGGCGCGATCCAGTTCGACGATACCTTCATTTACAATCCCCTCGTCTTCTGTGGCACCGCCGGCATCATCCCGATCAAGGACATCGCCAAGGAAGTGAAGCCCGGCCAGCTCCTCATCGCTGCGGGCGGTCGCACGGGCAAAGACGGCCTCAAAGGCGCGACTTTCTCCTCGGCCGAACTCACCACCGACTCCCACGAAGAAGACCAGACCGCCGTGCAGATCGGCAATCCTATCGAGGAA
>JBIKIA010000528.1:0-3801 GCA_044361885.1 Prosthecobacter sp.
GCGGCACCGACGACGATGGCGAGGGCGACGTTCTTCTCTTCGACGAGCTGCTTCCAGAGATCGTAGGGCGTGAGCTTGTCCACGATGATGAAACCAGCGACGAAGATGACGATGCCGAGAAGGGCATAGACGAGGGAGTTGAGGAGGATGGCGAGGTCCATGGTGGTGTTGATATGTGGTTTGAGATTACTTATGGCCGAAGCTCCAGCCGCCACTGCTGCTGCTTGTCATGATGCTTGGGCGGTAGCGATAGCTGGTGCTGCTGAGGTTGCTGCGGTTGGCGCTGCTTTGGAAGAGTGCCCAGCCGCTCATGTTTGCCATGACAAGGTAGGCGCAGGAGAGCAGGGTGACGACGGTGTAGATGGGGTGTTTCATGGCTTCGCGTTCTCGGTTCTCAGTTCGCTGTTCTCGGTTGTTCAATCGTCGTCGCTCGAGGCGTAGGGGTTGAAGTCGCTCTCCATCCAGCGGCGTTTCTCAAAGCTGCCGCTGCGGAGCATGGTCCAGACGGGCCAGAGGGCGATGCCAGCGAGGCCGAGCCAGAAGTTTGACCAAAAAAGTCCGCCATGCTGCATGGTGAAGGTGATTCTGGCAGAGGGCAGCGTGGTGGAGGCGTCGGGAGTGAGAGCGAGGTAGTATTCGCCAGCCGGGATGCCGGTGAGGGTGACTTTCTGCACATGGCCGCCGGGTGCGGTGCTGTAGTTCGTCAGCGGGAAGGCGACTGGCTGGCTGGTTTGAGTCTTGGCATCAATGAGTTTGCCTTTGAGTCCGAGGTAGGTGTCCTGAGCTAGCACGGAAGCAGCGCTGATGTGCAGCGGAGCACGATGGCCGCTGACTTTAAAGGGCGCGGTGGTGATCATCTGCCCGGCCTGGGTGGTATCGTAGCTGGTGTGGACCTGACCGATGTTCTTCTCCACGCCCCAGCCCATGAAGAGGAACTGAAGGACGCAGTAGCCGATGAGCATGAGGAGGAAGGTGCTGCGCACCTCGCGCCACTTTTGCTGATGCGGGTTGGGTTCGTTGAGATAGGGGCCAGCAGGAGGGGAGAGCTTGCTGCCATCACGCAGAAAGGCTTGCTGCACTTCGAGGTGGTCGATGTATTCGCCGCCGGACCAGGTGACTTCATTCAAGCCGGGCATGATCTCGCAGGAAAGCACGAGCGGCGGAGCGATGTGGTCGCTGACGGTGGCTCGCTCGCCGTTTTTGACGCGCCAGTAGAACTCGCCCAGGACATCCGTGGTGGTGACTTCTTCGCGAGCGAAGAGCTTGAAGGTCTCTCCATTCCAGACGGTGTTCGTGTAGTGACCCGGCAGGATTTGAACGAGGGACCAGTGGCCGCGAAAGCTGACGAGGAAGCGGAAGCCAAGCCAGGGATTGAAGAGGAGGTATTCCTCCCACGAGCACCACTTATCCTTCCGCCGCATGAAGCCGATGACCTCCCACATCTCGCCTTTGAGGATGCCGCGCGTGCCGATGGGCAGGGCGAGCTTCAACTGAAGCGTGGTCTTGGCGACTCTGCCGATCTCTTGCAGATGCGGCGTGGTGGCATCGAGGATGCTGGCGCAGGAGCCGCAGACGGCGGACATGGTCTGGCCTTCAGCACGGAGATTCACCGGTGCCCCGCAGCTCGGGCAATTCATGGCGGCGCTTTGACGGCGGGTGATGTCGGCATCGGCATCCCAGCCGGGGACTTTGCGCAGATCCGTGAAGTTGAGATCGCCGAACTGGGCGAAGTCGCCGGAGTAGAAGGCGCGCTCACCATTCACGATCTCGATGGTGCCGAACTGTCCGCCTGGTCCCGTGAGGTCCATGCCAAGACGAGACCAACCGGGAGGTGCGATGATGGGCAGTTCACCCTCCGCCGCGATGCAGCGGGCTTCTTTGACATCCATGATGCGCCACGAGGCACCCTGGATGTTGATCATCTTCCCAGCGGACGTGTGTTCGTCGATACCATGCAGGCTGACGGTTTGAGGAAAGCTGAGCGTGTAGTAGCCCATCACCTCGGCGACCCAGCCATAGGTGCCATTGCCGAAGTCGGCGTACCACTCATTCCACGAGCCATCGCCGTAGTGCAGTCTCAGCCTGCCGAGCAAGGTGAAACCGCGCCCGTTCCAGTGTCCTTTCGTGCCGATCTGAAGCGGAGACAGATCATTCGGCAGCTCGGCCATCTGGCCAAAGGTGGCGACTTGGAAGTCCTTCCGCACCACGAGCGAGCGGCAGTGCTCGCAGACCGAGGACATGCTGATCGACGAATGGAAGACGACCGGAGCCCCGCACTGCGGACAGTCGTAGCGGCGAGCGGCGGGATGAATCGAAGGATCAGGCGTCTGAGACTGCACGGCGCGGATTCAAGCGGAGTCTGGCGGGGATGACAATGCACAATTCACAGCGGATTTTGGAATCGGCTGTGCTGGTGTGACCCGCGTGTCTCGGACCGTTAAGCCCTGACGGCGAGAACTCCTCAATCCGCCAACTCGGGTGTGAGTTCGATGGATGCGGAATCAAATGGCAAGAGGAGGCTGGCACGCCCTTTTCGCAGGTTTTCCTCATAGAGCGCCATGTCTGGGCGGAGAAGGAACCCAACGCCTTTGCCGAGCCGTGGAACCAAGAGTCCGCGAAATTTGCCCATGAGTGGTTTTGCGCGATACGAGCCAACTTCCAGAGTTCCGGCAAAAGTGCCGTCTGAGGGTGTGAAGCTAAGACTGGCGCGGGGTGTGGCCGGAGCGAGGGGAATGGCCTTGAATCGGCTATCGATGCTGAAGAGGCGGGAGTAGTCGCCTTTCCAATGGGTCGCAAAGAGCCGCTGTGTTTGGGTTTGGAGATTCAGCAAAGTCGTGCCGATGCTTCGCGCGGAATGGAGGCTGCCGATGGCTTGGAGGTGATTGGATTCAGAATCCAGGCTGAAGCCCGAAGGGTAGCTGGACTCACGCACAGCCTCGTCACGATACCACGCCAGGCGACCATCCATCAGGCCCCGGCCAGTGATCAACCAGCCAGTGACCCAACCTGTGCCTGCATTCGTGCGGCTGGAGAGTGGATAGCGCACGAGGTCTTCATCCTCCCAGTCCGCGACCAGTTCCCCTGAACTGGTGATGGTGCTGCCATCCGGCAATAAGCCTACACAGCTCATGCGTGCTCCAGCGCCCAGTCGAGCCATCAAAATTCCAGTGCCAATGGGCGTGTCCAGGCCCGGTGATTCAAGCGTCGTGTTCACCGAAAGAGCCGTGGGGTAGAGTCCCGCTGGATGCAGTGCTGGCGTCAGAAAATCGATGCAAAGACCCGCTTGGAGTGCAGGAACCAACCCGCCGTTAAAGGCGTATTCCAACAGCCGTCCTTGTCGTAATCTAAGCTCCCAGCTTCGGCCCAGTGACTCACTGCGGAGGTTGCCTGTCATCTCACCGGACTGTGGGTCTAAGCTGAGTTCTCCCGCCGCACGGATGGTCCGCGTGCCAACTTCGATTTGGGCGGTCACTTGCCCTCCTCCTGTGACCACGGCTTGCCAGCGTCCTCCGACCGTCGGAGGCGAGATCATACCAGTCAGACCCAAAAAGCGGGCACCACGGTGGGGAGGGTGGACCCAGAGTGGTAGTGTGACCTCAGCACTGCGACCGTGCTGATTCTCTGCACTGACCTGCACGGAGTAGAGGACTGGAGAATCTGGGGAGGTCCCGGTGGGAACACTGCTTGGCAGCGGCGTGCCGCTGACCACGCCCGTTTCTGCGGAAATGACCATCCCCAAAGGAAGACCCGTGGCCTGATAGCTATCCACTGGCGTGCTGCTGATGCTCGCCAAGGACATCT
>JBIKIA010000529.1:0-3800 GCA_044361885.1 Prosthecobacter sp.
AATCCTAGGGCGCTTCGAGCATGGTAGCCGTCGCCGTCTTTGCCGAAAATGGTGTGTAGCAGATCCGAACAACCATTGATGACGAGATGTTGATCAGTGAACTCAAGGGTCGAATTCACACAGCCCAACACTTTAAGTACACGCAGACCGTTGAGTGTACCATGAGTGTTCCAGACCGACCTGAGCACCTTTTCGGCACAGTTTTTGGCAGCTTGGTAGCCTTCTTCCACGCTTAGCCCAGCTCCTAATTTACCCTTTAGATCACTAACATGGCCTGAGGTGATTAGTTGATTGCCTGAACGGATACACAGATTGAGGTAGCCTAGCGTTTGGTTTTCGAACGTGATTCCCTGGGCTTCGGCGATATTTTGGTAGAACATGGTGTTGGAAGGAATACCCCAAACGATGCCGAAGCTAGATTTCAACACCGTTGTCGGCAGAAATGCTGGAAAACTTCAAATTCATGAAGCTGAAAGCTACTTGAGAAGCTACTTGCCAAATCAGACCTGACCCCCATATTCGCGCCCCCTTATGGACATCCTGATCGGCATTCTCACGGTGGTCGAAGTCATCGTCTGCCTCCTCCTCATCCTTCTCGTTCTCATGCAGCGCCCTCGCCAGGAGGGACTCGGTGCCTCCTTTGGTGATGCCGCCATGACCCAACTCGTAGGTGCTCAGACCACCAACGTACTTCAGAGAGGAACCGTTTATCTCGCGGTGACACTCTTTGTCCTGACGCTCTCACTCGCGGTGCTCACCACTCGCAAGCAGACCGCAGGGCAGGGTAGCAAGGTCTTTGATGAGCCACCTTCCGCAGTTCCTGTCACTCCGGTAGCTCCTGCTGTCACACCTGCGATTGGCAATGCGAAATCTGCTCCTGCAACTCCCGCCAAAGCTACTGAGCCCGCCAAGGTTGGCGATGCTGCTAAGGTTGAGGCCCCGAAAACGCCTGAAAGCAAGCCTACGGCAGCCCCAGCTATGAAGGAGCCTGTAGAGCCGAAGGCCGTCACTCCAGTTGTTCCCGCACCTGCACCTGTTGCGGCCCCGGCAGCCGCTGCTCCAGCAGTTCCAGCCACAGCGGCACCCGCTGCGGCTCCGAAGAATCCGTGATTTAGTTGAGCTCGCCTCTGCAACCAAGGCGGGCTTTATTTGACAAGCTCTGCTCCAACCATGACTGGCGGATCGATCCAACACCCGCTCGCACTTCGGTTCGGCATGGTTTTGTCGGTCCTTGTTCTCACCGTTCTGGGGGTTCAGTTGCAGGCTGCAGAAACCGTCCGTTGTCAGCTCGCGGACGGATTTGATTTCCCGGTCGGCAAGCCGAACGCCGTCGGGTACTATAAGTTCCGTGGCTACTGGCCGAATGGGCATTTGGGTGAAGACTGGAATGGTCGTGGTGGGGGCGATAGCGACCTTGGTGCTCCCATTTATTCCACGGCGCGAGGAGTCGTCGTGATCTCGGAAAACATTGGAGCTGGCTGGGGAAACTGCATTGTCATCCGGCACGCCTATCGTGATGAAACAGGAAAGATCTCCATGGTGGACAGCCAATATGGGCATCTTCACCAGCGGATCGCCAAAGTGGGACAAATCGTCGAAAAGGGCCAGTTGGTCGGCACCATGGGGAGCAACAACGGCATGTATGCGGTACATCTCCACTTTGAGATGAGAAAGAATCTCCGAATTGGCATGAACCGCAGCCAGTTCGCTCGTGACAACACGAACTACTACAGCCCGACAGACTTCATTAACAAGCATCGCGTCCTGCCTACCAGCTTCACGAAATACCCCATCCCTACTCGGCTCTTTTCACCTTATGGTCGCTCTATAGCTGATGCTCGTAGTGATGATGGTAGTCCGAGCGTTCAGGTGCCTACATTGCCAAATAATGCCACTCGTCCAGCCCTGCCGGCCAGTGGCCCTTCTGACGAAGACGAAGACTTCTGGGGCAAGCTCCGCAATCGCTTGAAGCAGGGCAAGCTCACGCCCGGTCCGACTCCAGAAAACTGAGGCAGCCACTCAGCGTCCTTTGCTTTTGGAAACTCCAGGGATGTTGGCAGCCATGGACCAGATGCCGGACTTCGTTTGTCTGGCTTTGTCATCCAGGGCTTTCAATTCAGCCATGTAAGCCGGCTGGTCTCGGCGGTCATCAGGCAGTTCCGTCCTCAGTCCGCCCACGCGGGCATAGCCGCGTCTCACGAGAAGATCCGCCAGATACACGGGCCCCTCGGGCTGCTCGACCTTGATCACGGCATAATAGCGCACTGTGTTCGGCACACGCTCCCAGCGCGTGAGTACGTTGAAATGCCTCTCCTTGAGCAGATCCGTCACATACTTGGCGGCGGTCTTCCCGACATCGATGATTGCTTTGTCAGACACCCCTCCGAACCAGCGGCCCTGCTCGGCCACACGCTGGGGATGGTCCATGGTCGTCTCCAGAGCATCCACAAAGTAGAGGACAAAAACATACTCCTCATTCCCGTAGCGGATGCGCAGGGTGTCAGCCTCATTCGCCTCGCTCTCCACGAGGATGGGAGCAGGCAGGATTTGAAATTTATCCACGGGCAGTTTCGGCACGCCACCTTCATCGGGAGTCGTCTGTCCGGGCACTCCGGCCACTGGAATTTTCACGGCGGGTAGTGCTTGGGGCTGCCTGCCGCGCATGGCGATCCCCACCAGCACCACCACCAACAGGAGCATGAAGGTGATCGCCAGATTGAGCAGCGCGGTTCGAAAGGGCATGACGGAAAAAGTAGGGCAGATAGTCCGGGAAATGCGGCTCGGCTCAAGTGATTAACCGCTCAAGTCTCACGGTAGCTTCTGCATCCACTTCAAGTAAGCCGTCGCACAGGCGTCCAGATTCTCCAAGCCACAGCCTCCACGCAGCGGAGAGCACATCTCAAACACCGCCGTGCCGTCGAATCCTCCCTCCTTCAGCCCTTGGAAAAAGGCGGCGTAGTCGATGAACCCCGTCCCGAACGGCACTGCTCGCACCCAATCCACCGGCTGGCGCTCGTAGTTTACCAGCTCGGGCATGTAGCGATGTCGCGGCACGCGGATGTAATCGGCATTCGTCGTGATGATGGCATGTGGTGCTGCCATCTTCGCCGCTTCATAAAGTGATTCACCGCGCAGGGCAGGGGACCAGGCATCAAAGCCCAGCTTGCAGTTCGGGCGGTCGATGTCCGTCAGTAGCTCCAGCAGCGCGCCAGTATGCAGACCGATGTCATGGTGGTTCTGAATCGCGATCGTTAGGCCATGCGCCACAGCTCGGTCACACATTTCACGGATGGCGGATACGCAGCGTGTCCACTGTGCTTGGAGATCCTGCCCTTCCGCTTCATACGCCGTGAAGATGCGCACCACCTTCGCTCCGAGTTGTGCGGCGATCTGCGCGAGAGACTCGACGTAAGCGATCTGAAACTCCACCTGCGGCACTTCGCCACCCACACCCGTGGGCTGGACCAGATTCGTGTAGGCGGCTATCACGTCGCACTTCACTTTGGCCATGTTCATCGCCTCCTGAATCGGCCTGATAAATTCAGGCGTCGCATCGAGCGGAGAAAGATGCGGGCGCTTCCCCGCAATCATCACCGAGCCATAGCCGAGTTTGCCCGCGTGATGAATGAAGTCCGTCAGGCTGAGGGTCGATTGCCCCCAGAAACCTGCGTAGCTGATGGAAAAGAGGCTGGGTGTCATGGCGTGATTATTGGAGTTCCTGTAAAACTTTCAGCGCCTTCGTTTCAAAGACCCTCTGCCACTCTGGAGCCACGAGAGTGTCGCAGTCCTCTTGCGCGTAG
>JBIKIA010000097.1:0-11927 GCA_044361885.1 Prosthecobacter sp.
GGAGAACTTCAAGAAGTATCGAGGGGCTTGAGTTAGGCTCAGCCCCATCCGTCATCTCGCGGCTGGCTTTGACGTGAGCAGGCCGACTCCCATGGTGATGAGGCAGCCGAAGAGGCTGAACCAGATGAAGGAGACGAGCATCGGTGGTTTCACGGCGGTGAAGAATCCATTCTGATACAGGTAGATGCTGAGCAAGCCGATGAAACCGGCGAAGCAGCCGAGGAGCGCGCCGCGTGTGGTGGTGCGCTGGGTGAACATGCCGAGGAAGAACAGGCCGAGCAACGGACCGCCGATCAGGCCGATGACGGTGTTCACCGACTCGACCAAATTTCCTGGCATGAGCGAGACGGCGAAGGCCAGTCCCATGACCAGCACTCCATAACCGACGGTGATCCAGCGGGCATTGCCGACCTGCTGCGCCTGGGTGCCTTCGGGGGCTTTGGACAGGCGCTGTTTGAAATCAACGACGGTGGCGGAGGCCAGCGAGTTCAGTCCTGCGGAGATGGTGGACATGCTGGCGGCGTAGATGGCGGCGATCAACATGCCCGGAAGTCCTGCGGGAAGCTGAGTGACGACGAAGTAAGGCAGGATTTGATCTTCTTTGGCGATCAAGCCAGCGGCGAGCGGGTCGCCATGAATCTTGTAGAAGGCGTAGAGCACGAGGCCGGTGCCGTAAAAGAGCACGAGCACGGGGAGGACGAACCAAAGTTTGATCCACAGGGAACGCTGGGCCTCCTTTAAACTGCCGGCGCTCAGGTAACGCTGCACGGAGACCTGGTCCGTGGACATCTGAACCATGTGCAAAAAGGCGGCGGCCAGCAGCACGGCCCAGAGATTGACACGCTCTGACAGACTGAAGGAGAGGCTCAGATCCATGCGCCCATCCGCCAGGGCGGTGTCCCAGACACCGGTGAGGCCGCCGGGGATCTTGCCCACGGCCACGAACACGATCAGAAGCTGGCCGCCAAAGAGCACGATGAGCTGCATCACATCCGTCCAAATAACCGCTCTCATGCCGCCGAGCGCGGTGTAGAGCGTGGTGAGCGTGCCGGTGGCCAGAATGGTGATCCACAGCGGCATCCCGGTGACTTTTTCCAAAGCCAGGGCAGGGGCGTAAGTCGCCGCAGCGAGCCAGAGCGCCACTCGAAAGATGAAGAGCCCCGAGGCCAGCAGCCGCACGGAGAGGGAGAAGCGCTCCTCAAGAAACTGGTAGGCGGTGAAGAAGCGCGATTGGTAGAACTTCGGCATCATCCAGATCGCCGTGAACGGCGTGGCGATGAAGAAGGCGAGCACCGCGTAGGCAAAGCCAAAGCCGTTTTTATACACATCCGCCGGTCCGGCCAGGTAGCTGATGCCGGAGAACAGCGCCGCCAGGATGGACATGGAGACGAGCACGCTGCCCATGCCACGACCGGCCAGGAAGTAGTCGCCGAGGGACTTCGAACCGCGTGCGGAGAACAACCCCACACCGACCGAGGCCGTGAGGTAAACGCCGAAGATGGTGTAATCGAGCCAGGAGAAGTGGGTCATCGGCGTGGAGAATGGAAGTTATTTGGCGGTGTAGCCACCATCGACGGGCAGGTTCACGCCGGTGATGTAGCGGGAGGCATCGCTGAGGAGGAAGATGACCGCACCGCCGAGGTCAGAGTCATCGGCCATGCGCCCGAGCATGGTGTGCTCGCAGTAGCGGGTGAGGAAGGGCTCGGGCTGGTTGTTGAAGAAGCCACCGGGCGCGAGGTTGTTTACGCGCACGCTCTTCGGGCCGTAAAGCGCGGCGTAGAAGCGAGTGAGGTTTTCCATGCCGCCTTTGTGGAAGAAGTAGTCGGGCGGCATGTCGCCCATGTTCGTGCCGGTGTAGAGTTCGTAGCTCGGGCCGATCATGCCCTGGATGCTGCCGATGTTCACGATGCTGCCGCGACCTGCCTCAGCCATCGTTTTGCCAAAGTGACGATGCATCAGCATGACGCCCGTGGCGTTTACGCGCATCGACACAGCGAATTGCTCTGCCGTACCATTCGCGCCTTTCATTGGTCGGAGCACGGCGTTGTTCACTAGGCCGTGCAGCGGGCCAAACTTCGCTGTGATGCGCTCATGCAACGCCATCACAGACGCTTCATCACCTTGATCAAGCGACTCAGCGAAGACCTTGTGGCCCTTCGCTGTTTCCTCATCAGCCACAATTTGCAGCTTCGCCACATCACGAGCGGCGAGGATGAGAGTGGCACCGGTCTGGGCCAGCATCGCAGCCAGTCCACGGCCATAAAGCCCCGCGCCGCCAGTGAGGAGGATGGTTTTGTTTTGGAGGGAGAAGAGATCGGGAGACATGAGAGGAAATTTTAACCGCTAATTTGACGCTGATTTGCTGCTAATGAAGAAGCTCTGGTATCAGCGTCTTATTAGCGTCCTGTCAGCGGTTCATTTCTTGTTCGCATACACGGAATCAGTCGATGCATCAGCACTGGCTCCGCCGAAATCCTTCACCATCTTGTGGAAGGCGTTGCCGAGTTCGATGACATCGGCACCGAGGGTGAAGATGCGAGTGCCTTCTTCGATGAGCTGATCCTTTTGTCCGAAGAGTGAGGCGACAGCGACATACTTGCCGTGCTTGATGGCGGCGGCGTGCACGCGCTTGCGGGCGGCGACGACTTCTGGGCATGTGGCCTGGCCGAGTTTACCAATGCGGTGACTGAAGTCGCCAGCGCCGAAGAGCAGCATGTCGAAGCCGGGCACGGCGGCGATCTCTTCGACGACTTCGAGGGCCTCGGGGCTTTCGATCTGGAGGATGACGAACTTCTCGGTGTTGCAGTGCTGCGCGTAGTCGGCCAGTGGCACTTGGCAGAAAAGGCCATCCATGTTTCCAGCGTCGAGGGCTTTGCTACCCATGGGACGGCAGCGGACCATATCGACGACGTTGCGGGCTTCATCAGCGCTGGTGATGTGCGGCACCATGATGCCTGTGGCATCGCACTCGAAAGGTTTTACGTATTCGCTGTAACCGCCTTTGTTCACGCGGACGATGGTGTCCATGTCGTAGAGCTTGGCGGCGCGGATTTGATGTTCGAGATTGAGCCAGTCATTCGGCACATGCTCATTGCAAAGCCACACGGCGCTGGCTCCAGAGAGCCCGGCGAGTTCGACGATGCGCGGATCGCCGAGGTTGAGTTTGAGGATGGTGCTATTTTGACCGGCACGGAGTTCGCGGAGGATGCGGGATGGGCGGAGTTTCATGAATGAAATGAGTTAAAGATTACCACTCGCCTTCGCGGCGGAACTTGGCTTTCACGTTGGCGCTGAACTGGGTGATGGAGGCTTCGAGATTGGTGATGACTTGATCGGTGGGGAGTCCGGCCGCGCTGCGCGCGGCGGGGATGACAGTCTCGCATTCATTGCTGTCCAGGAAGCGTGCGGCGTCGAGAATTTTGGGCTGGTCCTCTAGCGGGATCACGAGGAATCCGTGCTTGTCGGCATGGATGAGGTCGCCAGGACGAATGATGCGGCCAAAGACCTCCACCTCACAACCCCAACGCACGGGATGCACATGTGCATGACCGACGCAGAGACGGCGAGCGAGTGCTTTGAATCCCGCGTTGGTCATTTCATCGACATCGCGGATCGCGCCATCAGTAATGGTGCCGACGCAGCCGAGTGCGCGGTGCATGTTGGCGCTGACTTCACCCCATGCGGAGCCTAGCACGCGGGGTTTGTCCAGATCCTGCACGACGACGATTTTCGGCCCCGGAATGCTGGCGATGTAGCGACGATACTCGATGCCTGCATTGGGATTCGTCTTTCGATGAGATGCATTTCCTGGCTCGATGACCAGGGTGACGGCATAGCCGACCATGGGCCCCATCTGCGGCATGTAGTCTCGCGTTTCTTCGACGTTAAAAGCATCCGCACCAGGATTGTGCTGCGTGATCTGTTCCCAGCCGTTGTAGATGGTGGGCGTGTTCCAGCGCTTGAGCTGGAGGAGGTCGGAGTGTGATAGCATGTGATTTAAGGTTTTGGAGATTCCCAAATGGCGACGCCCATATGGTAGCGGGAGTGGTACTCGGAGTTGCCGGAATACCAGGCGGTGACTAGTTTGTCATCGGCGCGCTGGATGGTGCTCGGGTAGCCGCAATCACCCGTCTTCGTATGGGCGAGGCGGATGGGCTCGCCCCAGGTTTTGCCTTCGTCGCTGCTGAACTTCGCGAGCACGCCGAGCTGGTCGCCGGTTTTGATGCGGTTGCCGTAGGCGAGGATGATTCGCCCGTCTTTAAGGCGAGCGAGATGGCCGTTGATCTCGTTTTTCTGCGTGACGCGATTCGGTTCACCCCAAGTCACGCCATCGTCTTCGGAGGTGAAGAGATCCATGGCGGTCTCGCGTGCGGCAGCGAGCCAGCGTTTGCCACCGAGGTGGAGAAGGGTCGTTTCGTTGCCTGTCTTGTGAATGATGCTGACGCGCTTCCAGGTCTTACCATCATCATCACTGCGGAAGTGCCAGGAGCGGTAGCCTTTGGTCTTCGTGTTCTTCGTCGGATCGGTGAATTCACCGCCGTAGCAGGAGACATGCAGTGCGCCGTCTTCGCCGATCTTGATGTCACCAAAGGGGATGTAGTGCGTCCAGCCTGCATCGGGCGCGGGGAAGTCTTTGATCTGTGACCATGTCCTGCCGCCATCGCCGCTGCGGCAAACCCAAGTGCTGAGGATGTCATCGCGGAATGCGGGCTGTTTCGGGCGCTGCGGCTGCTTCACGTCCGTCCACCCGGAGCACAGCACGAGCAGGTCGCCGTTCTTCGCAAGACCCGCTGCCACGTTCATGCGGTTGGTGTGCGGATCATTCGGCGCGGGGATGCCGTGCTTCTGCCAAAACTGGCCGTCCTTGCTGTTCCAGCATTCGGCAGCTCCAGCCATCTGCCCATGACTCGGCTGGCCGAAGATGGTTGTGTTGATGCTGCCATCCGGCAAGAGCGTGAGGTTTGGCCACGCGCAGACATTGTCGATACCGACGAAGCGCTGGATGTCCTGCGCGGTGAGTGCGGTAGTGAGAAGGAAAAGGGCGAGGAGTGGTTTCATGGTCGTTGGTTCTTCAGTTGGCAAAGCGGAGCGCATACAGATCTGCGTCCGTCATTTTGACGCGCAGTTGGACCGGCTAGCTTTGAGACATCGAGAGCGTTCGCTTCGAAGTCGTCGCCGTAGAGTTCGGGCATGGTGGCTACGACTTTGCCGGACTCATCGAGGGCATCGATCTGGATGCTTCCGGCAGCGGAGGTAGAGTAGTTCAGCATGAGATTCTTGCCGGTGAACTTGAGCGGATGCGTGGTGAACTCGCCGCCCTTGGCATCGGCGTGCATGGAGGCAAAGCCCTGCTTGCGCACGCTGAGACGACGGATGCGATGGTCGGCGTGGCGGTAGTGCTCGCTGATGTAGAGCGACCATTCGGTGTCGCTCGATTCGATGATGCCGTTGGCGGTCATGTTGTTGCGGTCAGTCCAGTTCTTGAGATCGGGACCGGGGCGCACCCAGGCTTCGAGGAAAGGACGATCCCAGTTCACACCATCATGGCTGGACATGAATACAGCGTCGCTGACACCGGGGCCTTCATGCTCAGGCACTTTCTTCCGTGTGGTGATGAAGCGCTTCGGAAACGAGAGGAACAAGTGCGGTGCGGTGGGGCAGGGGACGGTGGCGCTGGTGTAGAAATGCTCCATCGGCACATCTTTGGCATAGCGATGCGGGATGCCATCGCTCCAGGTGAGGAAGTCGGTGGAGGTGCAGCTTTGCACGGCGCGGACTTTGTTGCTGAAAATGCGGCTGAAGCAGGTGTAGCGGCTGCGTGTGGTATCATAGAAGGCTAGGTTCTGTGAATCGAATGCGCCCTTGGTGATGACCGGGGTGTCCTTCATCTTCTTCCAATGAATGCCGTCAGCGGAGGCGAAGGCGTAGAGGCCTCCGGGTGTCTCGCCCTGGTGCCAGTTCTTGCCAGGCTGCTTCACGCCGCCGAGGGCTTTGTAGCGTTCTTCGGGTTTCGTGGCGGGGTTGGTATCGAGAAAGGGTGAGAAGTTGTGAGACTCGACGCCGCGCCAGATGACGTTGTTATCCTTCGTGCCGCCTGCCTCGATCAAGCCGAGCTTCGGACGCGTGAAGTGGATACCGTCCGTGCTTTCAGCGACACAGGTGACCTGAGCGTCACTGTGATCACTGCCACCGGAGGAGCCGCGATAATACATGAGCACCTTCTTGCCATCCTGGATGACGCTAAAGTAGGCGCAGGTCATGCCTTCCCAGGGTTGATCGGTGGTAAGCACGATCTCCTTCTTAATGGGATCATGCAGCTTCAAAGCGAGTCCGCTCTTTTGCGCGACAAGGTGTTCATCGACAAAGAGTTCCCAGCGCGAAGCGAGGTCGAGTGGTTCGGCTGCCAACGTGGAGGCAGTAAGGAGGTAGAGGAGTGCTTTCATAGTTCGGATAGGATGTCGGAGATGGAGATCGGATTGCCGCCCTGTTCGCGGCTGAGGATGCCAGCGATGATGACGGCCATGAGTTCGACGGTTTCATCGAAGGGCAGGGGGCGTTCGCCTGTGCGGAGCATGTCGATGAAGGCGACGAGCTGGCCGCGAAAGGCGTGGTAGGTGTCGGTGAGCTTCAGAGGTAGATCACCTTTGGTGCCGTAGAGATGCACGGCTCCGAAGCTGCCATACGCATCATGCAGCGCACCGATGGTGACTTTCACGCCGCTACGATGTGTGAGGTGCATGACATCGCCTCCGGCATCGGTGTGAGCCTGCACGGTGAGGAAACCGGGGCCGAGAAGCGGCTCCACAGCTTCGAGCGCATGGATGCCGTAGCGTTCCCAGGTCTTGCAGGTGAAGCTGGTGATCCAGCGCAGGTCACCGAGGTGCGAGAAGTCAGCCCGCATCTCCGGTGCATACCTCATGCCGCTGGTGGAGAGAATGATTTTGCCTGCGCGATGCCACTGCACGAACTGCCGCAGTTCATGGATGGTCGTCGCCATCGGCTTGTCGATGAAGACTGGCAATCCAGCCTCGATGAATGGCCGCGCACGGCGTACATGATCGGTGCCGTCATCCGTGGCGATCACCGCCGCATCCACATGACCGATCACGTCCTCAGGATGGGCGACGACATGCTCGATCAAACTCGCTGCGGCAACTTTCGGCGCATCGGCAGGATCATCACACCAGATGTGTGTCACGCGCGCACCGGGGATGCGCACGGACTCGAGCGGTTGCTTGCCCATATAAACGGGGATGCCCGCGTAGGGGCACTTCGCCATCTCAGCGGGATTGTAGCCGTTGATGATGCCGCTCCAGGAATACGGATGTCCGTTTCCTTCGATCATGCCAAGCATGGCGAGTCGTAGTTCAGCGCTCATTCGATGACGACTGGGAGTTGGGTGTCGGCTGAGCGTAGCGCTGCCTGATTGAATTTCAGTGTCTGCACGGCTTCCTCAAAGGTACACAGCGGTGTGTTCTTGCCTTCGATGCCATCGAGAAAAGCATTCGCCTGGGCGATGAACATGTCATCACGCTCTTGTGGCGGCGTCTGGTTCCACGACCAGTCCTTGTCTCCATACTGCAGTGAGCCCCATCGTTGATGATTGGTCTCAATCTTCACACTGCCGTGTTCGCAATGAATGAGCAGTGTGTTCTCATTGGAGGCCTGAAATTGGGTCATCGCAAAGCTCACCAGCACATGCCCATGCCGCGCGGTGACATTGACGGTATCCTCCACGGTGACGCCTTCCAGCGCCTGATGCGCGGCATCGCAGAAGACTCGCGTGCAGGGACCGATGAACCATTCCACGGTGTTCACGAGGTGCGTCAGCGCATCCTGAATGGCCCCACCACCGAGATCATGGCGCGCATAGTAGATGTCACGATACGCCGGCCGGAAGGTGGGAAAATGCTGGCCTGAGATGCTGCTGACGTGCAGCGCTTTCCCCAAAGCACCACTCTTCACAAACTCACGTGCATCCGCGATCCACGGCATGAGATGATAGACATAGGCCACAGCCACGAAGCGCTGGTTTTGCGCGATGGCCTCGCGAACCTGCGGCACGAGCGCTGTGTCGATCGCGAGCGGCTTTTCGATGAACACATGCAGCCCGAGATTTAGAAGCTTGATCGCGATGGGCAGGTGCAGATGCGCCGGTGTGCAGATCACAGCGGCATCGTAGGGGCCTGCGGCGAGGGCCTCATCCAGCGTGGCAAAGCCAGGCGCGTCATAGCGCTCGCGCATCGCGGAGAGCAGGGCTGGGTTCGTGTCGCAGGCGGTGACGGTGCAGCGGCCTGTTTGCTTGAAGCAGCGCAGATGTCGTTCGCCGATACTGCCGCAGCCGATGATCAAGATGGAGTGCATGTGTGGGGTGGCATTCAAACGCAGAACCCGTGAATGCTACGACACGATTCGTGTGGTTTCCGGCTGTGACCAGAGCGGCGACACAAAGCGCGTCTGCGTGTTGCTCCGGCATCTGGCTTTTTGATTGCCATGCTGCGGTCATGTCTCACCCTTCTGCGTAGGTCTAGCCCAGCGCATCACTATGAATTCAAAACAACTCAGCCTCTTGGCGGCCTTGTCCGCTCTCTCTTTATTCGCAACCCAGCAGGCTTTCGGGTTTGCAGCTGGATCAGACTCCTTTGCAGGAGCGCCAGCCATCAATGTGGAGAGTGAAGTTTCGAACGAGACCAATCTCTCCTTCTTCTTTGCTGAAAGCGGTGAGCCTGGGCATCAGCCAGACGGCAACCCTGGAGCTCTCAAGTCTGCCTGGTGGTCATGGACGGCACCTCAGACCGGCTTTTGCACCGTGGATACTCTGGAGACGAGCCGCAGCGACAACGCATTGAAATTTTCCATGGTCGCCGTTTACACGGGAAATGCCGTGAACGCTCTGACTCGCGTGGAGATCTGTGATAGCACTCCGCTTAAAAGCACGAACCACTCCAGTGTCACCTTCCGGGCAGAGCAGGGGGCTGTCTATCGCATCGCCGTAGATACCTATGAGGCTGGCGAGGTCACTCCCACTCGGTGCAACGTAAAGCTGCAAGTGCGGCTTCTGGCCCTAAAGGCGGCCACCCGCGACGCGATTCTCACTAACAGCCGTAACGTGGATGAATTGGGGATCGTCACCATGACCACCTCTGCCAATGGCAGCCTGAGCGGAAAAATGACGCTGGGCAAAAAAGTCTATTCCTTTGCCGGAGTCTTTGGGGTGGATGGCTACTACCACGCGGCCTTCGTGCGCACGGTGCCCGCCAAGGCCCCACCGCAGTTTCCCATCACTCTGCTCATTGATGGCACCGGTCCAGGGCGTGTTACGGTATCGATGGGAGATCATACCGCTTCCAATTATTTGGGGGAAAGACCCGTCTTCAGTCTCCTGACGCCCAATCCCGTCGCAGGCCGCTTCACAGGAACCATGAGCGTGTTTGAAGACGTCGGCGGAATAGGCTCATTTTCAGCGGTGATCAGCGCGAGTGGAGTCGTCACAGGGACGGGGTTCATGATGGATGGCACGCCCATCACCTTCAGCAGCAATCTGCACAGGTCTCTTTCCACAGACACCTTCTTGGTCCCAGCCTACATGCCGCTGGCAGCAGGAAAGGGAGCCTTTGCATTGTCCGCAGTCATCACAGACAGGCAGGCCGGAGATCGGATCCATGGAGGGGGCAGCTATGTCAGGCCCGCGCCGACTGTGGCGGGCACCCTGTTTTATCCTCTGGGGATCGCTTTCAACGTGGGAATCACGGGAGGCATCTACACACCACCAGCCAAAGGTGAGCGCGCCCTTGGGTTTCTGACTCCCACACTCGGGGCAGGCAAGCTGAACGTGATTAATTCCGGCGGCGAAATCGCGGGCAGCTTTTCTGAAGCTCTCACCTTCAGCACCCTGAATAAGTTTAGCTTCATCTCTCTGGTGCGGAAGCCCACGCTGACTTTAAACGCCACGACCGGCATGATCACCGGAACCATCACCGAGCCTGCGGGGAAAGTGCGAAAGATTCAGGCTGCCCTCTGCAATAGTGCAGGCCAGTCCTACCTTGCGGGTTATGTCACGGGAACAAAGCGAAACATCGCCTGCACAGTGACGGTGCCTTGATGACTGAGCCGGGAAAACCACGCCCCGAGGCTGGACGTTTCACTCCCCGACTGAATCCCCTCACCCGCACAGCCGCAGGCAGCACGCAGAGGAAACTCCTGGCGAGGTTTCGGGTGCGGCAGCCGCTTGCATCCAGCGGAGGACTCGCCACCATAGCTCCCCCTTTTCCCCGCCATGGCCTACATCAACGAAAACTACAACAAGCTCAAAGCCGGTTACCTCTTCCCTGAAATCGCCCGCCGCGTCAAAGCCTTCACGGAGGCCAACACGGAAGCGGCGAAGCGCCTGATCCGCTGCGGCATCGGCGATGTCACCGAAGCGCTGCCTGAAGCGGTGCGCACCGCCATGCACAAGGCGGTGGATGAAATGGGCGAGCGCAGCACCTTCCGCGGCTACGGCCCGGAGCAGGGCTACGACTTCCTGCGCAACGCCATCGCGGAGCATGACTTCAAATCACGCGGGCTGAACATCGAAGCGGACGAGATCTTCATCTCCGACGGCAGCAAGTGCGACACCGGCAACATCCTCGACATCTTCGGCGCGGGCAACAAGATCGCCATCACCGACCCGGTTTATCCGGTCTATGTGGACACGAATGTCATGGCCGGGAACACGGGCGATGCGGACGAGAGCGGTGCCTACGCCGGGCTGCATTATTTGAAATGCAACCCTGCCAATGGCTTCGTCCCCGAGATCCCGAATGAGCCGGTGGACCTGGCCTACCTCTGCTACCCGAACAATCCGACGGGTGCCGTGGCAACACGCGCGCAGCTCGAAGCCTGGGTGAAATACGCCCTCGCCAATGGTACCACGATCCTCTACGACGCCGCCTACGAGGCCTTCATCCGCGATCCTGAGCTGCCACGCTCCATCTATGAGATCGAAGGCGCGCGTGATTGCGCCATCGAGTTCCGCAGCTTCTCGAAGAACGGCGGCTTCACCGGCGTGCGCTGCGGTATCGTCGTCATTCCAAAAGGGCTCATGGGCAAGACACAGGCCGGTGGCAAGCAGGCCATCCATCCGCTCTGGAGCCGCCGTCACAGCACGAAGTTCAATGGCACCAGCTACATCGTCCAGCGCGGCGCCGAGGCGATCTATTCCCCTGAGGGCAAGGCGCAGGTCAAAGCACTCATCGAGCATTACATGGGCAATGCCGCCCTGCTGGTCGAGGCCTGCAAGAAAGCCGGGCTCACCGTTTTTGGCGGCGTGAACGCCCCCTACGTCTGGGTCGGCTGTCCGAACGGTCTGACGAGCTGGCAGATGTTTGATAAGATGCTGAATGAAGCCAATGTGGTCATCACTCCTGGCAGCGGCTTCGGCAGCGCTGGCGAGGGCTACTTCCGCATCAGCGCCTTCAACAGCCGCGCGAACGTCGAAGAAGTCTGCCGCCGCATCGCCGTCCTGTAAGCATTTCATGACGGCCAATAGAGGTCGTCTTCCGTAACCCCCAACGAACCACTGAATCCTATGAGCCAACCCAAAATCACCGCCTACCTGAAAACCTACTGCGGCTGGAGCGAAGGCGTCCGCGCCATCTTCCGCAAGTATGACCTTCCTTTCGAGGAAAAGGACATCATCAAAAACCCCGCCTTCCGCTGGGAGATGGAACAAAAGAGCGGCCAACCCCTGAGCCCCTGCGTGGAGATCAACGGCATCATGGTCCCCGACGTGAGTGGCGAGGACGTGGAGCGCTGGATGATCGCCAACGGCCTGCTCACCCCGAATGAAGCTGCGCCTGATGCCCCCATCGACCGCGCCTGCTCGGACGCCCAGCACGCCGCCATGGCCGCCGGGCAGGTCGGGAAGATCAACTTCCTGAGCTAAA
>JBIKIA010000531.1:0-3792 GCA_044361885.1 Prosthecobacter sp.
GATCGAGGAGATCATCTCGAAATGACAGGCACGCTCACCAACAAGACCTACAACGAGGAACTCAACGTCGCCTGGCTCTATCCGAAGCAGTGGAATGGCCGTGCTGTCATCTGGCTCGGCGATGACGGCAAGTCGGCGCTGCAAAATGATGAGGTAAAGAAGCTAGTTGCCGGTGGAGCCACCGTGCTTGGTGTGGATCTGCTTCTTCAAGGTAGTGAGCCAGTGAAGCAAACCGCCGTGGTGAAGAACCCTCGCGAGTTTGCCGGTTACACGCATGGCTACAATCATGCTCTCTTTGCCCAGCGAACCCATGACGTGCTGAGCCTCGTGTCCTTCCTCCGCCATGCCAAGGTCGGCTCTCATGCGAATCCGAAGACGGTTTGTCTAGCCGGCTTCGGCGCGCAGACGGGTCCCATCGCTCTTGCTGTCCGAGCATTGGCGGGCGAAGCCATCGACTGTGCTGCTGCGGATACACACGGCTTCCGTTTCGGCCAAGTCCTCGACTATCGTGATCCGATGTTTCTTCCCGGTGGTGCCAAATACCTCGACCTGCCCGGCATGATCTCGCTCAACGCGCCGCATCCGCTTTGGATCAAAGGCGAGGGCAAATCCCCGGAAGGCTCTGCTGTGGAGTGGCTTCTGAAGTGAGGCAAACTTTCGTCTCGACGTGGTGTTGGAGATTTCAGAGCATCTCCACCACCGCATGAAGTTTCTTTCCACGTTCCGAGCCAAGCTGATCCTTTCCATCTTTCCCATCGTGGCGGGAGTGACGACGGCGGCGCTCCTGCTGGCGGAGTGGAAGTTCAGCGCGGCTTATCAGCGGCTTTTTGAGGAGCAGTTCGAAGGTCTGATCGGCGCTGTGACCCAGGCGAAAAACAAGCGCTCCGAAGCGCTTTCTGAAGTGCTGGAGCGACTTGCGCAGAATCAGGAGGTGATCGCAGATATGAAGAAAGGCGACTTTCTCCGCGCTGGCATGACGCTGCGCCCAGCACTGGAATCTCTGGCTCAGGAGCGACTGCAAAGTGAGTTTGGAAATGTCGGTCCCCGACAGGACAACAAGCCGGGCATTCGCGGTGCTGTGATCAATCGTCAGGACAAGCCAAGACCTGGGTCTCCTCCTGCAGGGGGCGGTTTCTCGGCTCCGTTCATTGCACTGATTGATGGCAAAGGTGACTTCGTGCTGAACCAGAAAGGCCGTCCCGGTGCTGGCAACCTCACGACGATGCCAACCAATACCGAGACGGTGAATCCCAGATCACCCAAAATGCCCTGGCTGAGTGATCGCAAGTTCGCTGAGATTTTGACCGAGCAGCAGGTCGGTTATTTGATCGTGGAGGCAGGCGAGCGGCGTGGCGAGCAGGTGCGGGAGGTTTTTGTCACTCCCTTGCGCGATCCGAAAACGCAGGAGTTCCTTGGGGCTCTGGTTTTTGGTCTGCCTTTGCCCGTGGTGGCTGAACGGGCGCTCTATGAGCAGACAAAGCGGGGTGAGTTTGGTGAGATCATGGGTGGCATCTTTGTGGAGGGGAAGCTCGTCTCCAGCACGGTGCCCGAAGATCAAAAGGAAGCCGTGGCAGCCGCCGTGGCTCAATCAATGCAGCATTCGCACAAGGACCATCGCCAGATCCTGGTGCCCATTGCGGGTGTGCAGCATCGGCTCATCTACCGGGTGCTGAATCCTGACAGTCCATTCCCTCAGGCAGCTCAGGTGAACTTCTATTCGCTGGCTCCTCTCCATGCTGAAATCAAAGACCTTCGCCGCAGTTCCATCGGGCTTGGCATGGTGGCGCTGGCGATTGCGCTCTTGCTTGTGCTCATTGTTTCACGCGGACTTTCGGGGCCGGTCAGTCGGCTCGTCACGGCCACTCAGGAGATCGAGCGGGGCAACTTTGAATTCAGAGTGCCGGTGACACCGGATGAACTCGGGCGCGTGGCTCAATCCTTCAATGAAATGGCCGCCGGGCTCGCTTTGCAGGAGAAGTATCGCAGCGTTTTGAATGCGGTGGCGGATCGAACCGTGGTCGGTCGCTTGATTGATAATCCCGGAGCACTCGGTGGCGAGCTGAGGCAGGTGACGATGCTCTTTTGCGACATCCGTGGTTTCACGGCACTCACGGAGCATATGCCGCCGCATGAGGTCATCGAACTGCTGAATGATCACATGACGGCGCTGACAGAGGTGGCCTATGCGCATGGCGGCACGGTGGACAAGTTCGTCGGCGATCTCATCATGGTGCTCTTCGGTGCGCCGGAGGGCACTCATGAGGATACTGTGAGCGCCGTGAAGTGTGCGCTGGCCATGCAGACGCGGCGGCGAGAGATGAATGTCACGGCTAGGCATCCTCTGGAGATCGGCATCGGCCTCTCCACGGGCACGGTCGTGGCGGGATGCATGGGCTCAGACAAGCGTCTGAGCTACACGGTGCTCGGCCATCATGTGAATCTGGCCTCGCGTTTGTGTAACATCGCGAAGGCAGGTGAGGTGATCGCAGACTCAGCCACGGTGCAGGCGCTGGAGGGCGGCATCGCCACACAGCCATTGCCGCCGATGCAGCTCAAAGGTTTCTCCGAGCCCGTACAGCCGCATCGCGTCCTGAGCTAAAGCATGAGCCCGAGCAGACGCTCGCGAATCTGCGCACGCCACTTTGTCAGGTAGGCGAATTTGGCCTGTAAGGCTTGAAGTTCAGGCCACACGGTATCGTCACTGGCAGCGAGACGCAGATCACATTCGGGCAGAGCAGATTCCAAGCGCTGCCACTCTTCCTCGATCTCTTCATTCAAACTTTCCAAGGACTCGCGCAGTCGCATCTCTTCACTGGCGAGCAAGGCCTTGGCGAGTGCACTGGTGGCAGATTGCTTGCGAGAGAGGAAAGCGGCGGAGTGCTGGAGCAGCGGGCCGAGTTTTTCAAAGAGACTCATCAGGCCTGCTTCCAACGGGATGGCACGCCAGCCGAGACCGGAACGTGTATCGATGAGATGCTTCAGTCTTGTCACGGGAGACTTCAGCGTCTCCAGCGCGGCGTTCAGGTTTGAACTGAGATCTGCATCACCTCCAACTTGATCCGGATGCGCTGGCTTTGTGGCTTCAAAGTAGGCACTTTGAAGTGCGGCTTCGTCCAAGGATGCACGCGGTGGCAGACCGAGCAGTTGGAAGCAGTCCGGCATGACAGTGATCAAGCCGCGAAACTCTCGCCGCAGGAGCAGGTGACGACGGCGTTCGGGTTCTTCACCTTGAAGCCGCCCTGCTGGAGGTCGTCGCTGTAATCAAGTTCGGAGCCGGTGACGAAGAGGGCGCTCTTGGGGTCGATCACCACGCGCACTTCGTTCGTGATCACCATGATGTCACGGTTCGCGGGGCCATCGACAAGGTCCATCTTGTATTGCAGCCCCGAGCAGCCACCACCGACCACGGCCACACGCAGGGCTCCGTTCTCTGCGCGGCCTTGCTTTGAGAGCAGGCTGAGGAGTTTGTTCGAGGCGTTCGGCAGCACTTTGATCAGCTTTTCATTGCCGATCTTGAAGCTGGGAGCCGAAGCTGGTGCGGTAGCTGTCATTAGTGGAGATACGACTCAGGTCTTTGGTTGTGCTGCAAGCCATTGCTCGAAGAGTTCGCGAGGTGCCTTGTACTTCGCGCCGCATCGAGGGCATGTGATGTCGGCATGGCCGTCTTCGAAGATGTAGTCGAGGTCGTCTTTAGGCAGGCGGCTGAGCATGGGGAACATGCGATCCACCGTGCAGCCGCAGTCGAAGGTGTAGCCGCGTGTCTCGAGAAGCGAGAGCTGTTCGGCTTCATCG
>JBIKIA010000083.1:0-12492 GCA_044361885.1 Prosthecobacter sp.
TGGTAAACTCGCCGCGCGCATTGCCAGCTACGAACTCGCCGCGCGCATGCAACTCAGTGTGCCGGAGATCAACGACCTCAGCACCGAGCCAGCCCACATACTGAAACTCTACGGTGCGGACGACACGCAGAATCCCGACAAAGCCGCCTTTGCCCAGAACTGCCTCCTCGCGCGCCGTCTCATCGAACGCGGCGTGCGCTTCGTGCAACTTTTCAACGGTGCCTATGCCAGCGGCGGCAAACTTAATTGGGACGGCCACAGCGATCTCAAGGGGCAGTATGACGTGCATGCCTCTATCCTCGATCAACCCGCCGCCGCTCTGATCCGCGATCTAAAACAACGCGGCCTGCTTCAAGACACCCTCGTCGTTTGGTGTACCGAGTTTGGCCGCATGCCCTTCTTCCAAAAAGGCGCGAAGGGCCGCGATCACAACCCCGACGGCTTCACTTGCTGGATGACCGGCGCAGGCGTCAAACCCGGCGTGAGCACCGGCGAGTGCGATGAACTCGGCCAGAAAGCCGTGAAGGACATCCATCCGCTCTACGACTTCAACGCCACTATCCTCCACATCCTCGGCCTCGACCACGAGCGCCTCACCTTCGAGCACAATGGCTTCCAGCGACGTCTCACGAATGTGGAAGGGCATGTAATCAAGGAGATGCTGACTTGATGATCTTCACGCCACGATCTCCTTGATCACATGCCCATGCACATCGGTGAGTCGGCGGTTGATGCCGTTGTTGTAGAAGCTGAGTTTTTCGTGATCGAGGCCGAGCAAGTGCAGTGCGGTGGCGTGGAGGTCGTAGCAATACGCAGGGTTCTCAGCGGCTTTGAAACCGAGGTCGTCGGTGCTGCCGTAGGCGGTGCCACCTTTGATGCCTCCGCCGGCCATCCAAGCGGTAAAGGCACCGGGATTGTGGTCGCGGCCTTTGCCTGCGCCTTGTGCGGCGGGTTGGCGCCCAAACTCGCTGGTGCAGATGACGAGCGTGCTATCGAGCAGGCCGCGTGATTTGAGATCGGTGAGCAGCGCGGCGGCACCGGTATCGAGAATGGGACCCCAGTAACCGTGGTCGCGCACGAGGTCTTCGTGGCTATCCCAGTTTGGGCGGATCTTTTTCGCACCAGTGTTTTCTGCGCCACAGAAGATCTGCACAAAACGCACTCCACGCTCGACGAGTCGGCGAGCGAGCAGGCATTGGCGGCCAAAGGTGCCGATGTCTTCGTGATCGAGATTGTAGAGCTGCTTGGTGGCGTCGGATTCGCCGCGCAGATTGGTGGCGTCGGGAGCGCTGAGTTGCAGGCGGGCGGCGAGTTCGTATGCGGAGATGCGGGCTTCAAGTTCGCTGTTGCCCGTGCGCTCAGCGGCGTGCGCTCGGTTCAGCGTTTGGAGAAAATCACGACTTGTCTGCTCGGTCGGGCCGCGGAGATGGGCGAAGTTTTTCGACGGGAATAAATCGGCGATGGGTGGCTTCTCGACATCCGTTTGCAGCGTGGTGCCCTGATGAATCGCGGGCAGAAAACCTGCACCCCAATTGATGACGCCGCCGGGCGGAAGTCCGCGCGGATCGGGCAGCACGACGAAGGCCGGCAGGTCATCGCTCACGCTGCCGAGTCCATAGGTGACCCACGCGCCCATGCTGGGAAAGCCGGGCAGGATGAAGCCGCTGTTCGCCATGAACATCGCCGGGCCGTGCAGCGCCGTCTTGCTCTGCATCGAGTGCATGAACGTCATGTCGTCCACGCGTTGCGCGAGCTTTGGGAAGAGGTCGCTCATCCAGCGTCCGCACTCGCCATGCTGACGGAACGGCCACCAGCCCTGCTGACAATTGCCCGGCTTCGACGCGAAGAACTGCAGCTTGCCATCGGCATCGAATGGCTTGCCCTGACGCTTCACCAGCTCCGGTTTGTAGTCCCAGGTATCGACATGTGAAAGACCACCGGGGCAGAAGATTTGGATCACCGCTTTGGCCTTGGCGGGATGATGCGAGGTCTTGGGCGCGAGCGGATTCGTCGCTGCGCTGGCATCGCGATGCAGCAGAGAAGCGAGAGCGGTTCCCGTGAAGCTGTGGAGGAAGTTGCGGCGTGAGGAGGAGTTCATGAGTCGATTCATTCGGGGCGACCATTCGCGACGGGCTTTTTGCCTTCGATGAGCGCCTTCGCCTGACGCACGAAGCGGCGCCCGAGAAGTTCATAACCGGGTTTGGTGTAGTGCAGGTCATTGATCATCGCGCCTCTGACCTCCTTGTCATTGAGATCATCGCAATCGACCCACGCACCATGCGTATGACCTTTCGCGATCTCGACCTGGGCCTCACGCACGACTTTCCAGGCAGGCGGATTGATGCGTTCATGGTCGCTGATGCGGCCGATGACGAAGTTCATGTCAGGGCGCTTCAAATCACGACGCAGGTTGGCGATGAGCTGCTTCAAGGCGTCGGCGTAAGGCGCGTGCAGGCCGGTTTTCGAGTCGTTCTCGCCCTGCATCCAGCAGAAGGTAATCGAGGCCGGATTGGGGTGCACCTTGAGCATGTCCGCGAACTGACTGAGAATGCGAGGATAGAAAAAGGCTGTCGATTTCTGGTCTTTGTCGGCTGCGTGGGCCTTCGCAACATCAACGCCATGTTTCGTGGCGATGTCGTTCCATTCATTCACCCAATAACGAATGGGCATACCACCCACGGCGATCTTGATGTAAGCCACTTCGGCTTCAGGAAAGAGCTTCTTTGCCTCCGGCTCAAACCCGAGCTTCGGGTCCATGCCCGCCATGTTGGATTGGCCGGAGAGAATGAAGAGATGCGCGGGCTTGTCCGCCGCTGAAGCGAGGGAGACAAGGGCGAGTGTGAGGAGGAGGATGTGTTTCATGGTTTAACGAATCCAGATGGCTTTGCCCGTGCCGCCTTTCGGTGTGGTCATCGGGTAGTTGGTGTTGGGCTTTTGCTCGATGACGCGGATGACTTTCTCGATGGGAAGATCGGTTTGGGCATCGCGGTAACGAACGCCAGAGACGCTAACATCGCGCACGGTGCAATCGAGGTCGGGGGAGAAGATTTCGGTCCATTTCTCCGGTGTGGATGGGCCGCCGCTCTTGTAGGTCATAGACTTCGGCCCGAGTTCGATGAGGTGATAGTCCGCGGGAGGCGGGAAGAGCAGCTTCACATCGCGGACGGTGAGGCCGTCGGTGTTGGCGTGGACCTGGATGCTGCCGGGGCGATGGAAGGTGAGATTTTCAAACACGATGTTTTTCAGCGTTCCGATGCCGATGCTGAAGTCGTTGTCGCGGCCGACTTCGAGATTGGGCTGGTCGTAGAGCTTGAAGTCGCGGATGTCCGTGATGTCTCGCAAGGTGATGTCGTGGATAGGGCAATCGAGCGTGGTGCCATCACTGAAGCGCTTCACGCCTGGCAGCAGGCGGATGGAGTCGGCCGACGGGATGCTACCGGGTGCGCCGTGGATGTCTGCGATGATGATGTGATGGATGGCACCAAAGCTGGGTGCGTAGTTTTTCCATTCCCAGGCGTTCAGCGCGACAGTGTCATCGTGCGACACGCCTCTGACGTTGCGGATGATCCCCTCACCCGCCGGGCCGTTCACATGCACGCCATCGCGTCCATGCTCATCGAGTGTGATGTTCTCAACTGTGAAGTCATGAGCGTTTGCCAGATGCACGCCAAAGGGCTTGCTCTGGCGCACGGTGATATTCCGCACCGTCACGCGACGAACGTTTTGCAGAAGTATGACGCCATGCGTGCCGGGCACAGGCTTAAACTTGGAAGATAGGCCGCGCTGATTGCCGTTCGACTCAGCGCGTGAGGTAGCCAGCGTCGTCCAGATGCCGCCTTCGATGGTGATGTCGGCATCAGGCTTCGTGTCCGCAGGCACGGGCTTTTCAGCGAAACCGACAATGTGCTCGTTGCGCACCATGCAGGTGTTGCTGCCGGGCTTGAGACGGATCTCCGCCTTCGGGTCGGCGGTCAGTTTATGGCCAGTTTTCATCACCAGAGGCCCATCGAAGTAATATGGCTTCTCACGCGCGGGGATGTGCAGTGTTCCCTGTGCGTCCAGCGATGCCTGCATGGCCTTTGTCCACACTTCGGCGGTGACGTTTCGCGCTTCTTCCGCACCTGAGACGGTGGGCCACTTTTCCGTCCAGGATTCGGTGTAAACAAGCGGTTTGAATTCCGCCAAGGCACGGTCAGACCCGTACAATGCGCTCAGAGGTGCGAGTAGTAGGGTGATGAGGAGTGCAAGGTTGTGTTTCATCCTTCAGTCGAGGTAAACGAACTCATTGGCATTGATGAGCATCCGGCAGAGGGAGAAAAGGCCCTGCTCGGTGACGAGGGGCGTGGCGGCTTTCAGTTCGGCGGCGGTGGCATCGCGCTGGAAGGTGAGGGCGAAGGCGCGGCGGATGGCGGCTTCGCGGGAGTCGGTTTCGTTTTCGATGCGGGTGACGAGATGCTGCGCCTGCTGGAGCATGAAGTCGTTGTTGCTGAGCGTGAGCGCCTGCAAGGCGGTGGTCGTGTTCACACGGGCGGGCGTGAGATTGGCCGGGTCAGGACAATCAAGTGTGGACAGGAACTGGTGCGGCGTGGTGCGCACGATGAAGCGGTAGATGCTGCGCCGCCATAGCTCCGACTTGTCCGGTGTGAGGTAGTCGTAGATAGGCGCGTAGGCTTCGGTGTATTTGAAGTCGCGATAGCCTGGGCCGCCCATCTCGGGATTGAGCGTGCCGCTGACAGCTAGCACAGCGTCGTGCAAGGACTCGGCATCGAGACGGCGCGGGTTTTGGTGGGAGAGGAGGCGATTTGACGCGTCTGATAATAGGACAGATGGCTCTGCTGCGACTGATCTTTGGCGGTAAGTGTGACTCATGACGATGAGCTTATGCATGTGCTTCACCGACCAGCCGCTTTTCAAAAACTCATCCGCGAGCCAGTCGAGCAGTTCGGGATGCGAGGGCTTGTCGCCGCCGAGACCGAAGTCGCTTGGCGTGGTGACAAGTCCCTGGCCGAAGTGATGATGCCAAAGCCGATTCACCAGCACGCGGCGCGTGAGCGGATTGTCGGGATGCGTAATCCACTCGGCGAGAGCACGGCGGCGCTGACCTTCCGGCGTAGCGTTGTCGCCAAGAGCGACAGGAGCATGCTGTGCCCAGGCGAAAGCGGTGGGCACGACTTCTGCACCTTCGTCCTCGGGATTGCCACGGCGCTGCACTTTGATGACGGGCGGTTTTTCTTCCGAGACAACGGCATATACTTTGGAAGGCTCAGGCAGAGCTTTGAGATCGCCTTCGACCTTCTGCGCCACAGCACGGAGTCTCTTCAATTCAACTGCTTCGGCCTCTGTGAGGCGGCTTTCGGCGACTTCGGGCACGAGCTTTGGATCGCCGATAAAGAGGAGATCGTTACCGATGCCATCGCCGCCGTCGGTGGCGATGAGCGTGAGCGTCTTGGCGTTTGCCGGCACTTCGATGTCGAGCACGGCGGTCTCGTCTTTACGCAGCTTGAGCTTTTGGAACTTCAACTCGGCATCCACAAAGACCGCGAAGTCAGCGCGGCTCGCGGCGGCTTCTTTGGACGCTCCAAAGCCAACGAGACCGTTGAGACGCATGGCGGCGTGGCCGCTTAGCTCACGCAGCTTCACGAGGTCAAAGGTGATGCCGCTGTTCGCGTGCATGGCGAGCATGGTGTGGCCTTTGGCGGCGAAGTCGGTGTCACCCAGCTTCGTGCTGCGCTGCGCATTCAACGGGCGGTTTGCGATGGCGTCCCAAAAATGGCCGCTGGTGGCGGGAACGCCCTTCACTTCTTGTTTGGCGTCCACGCTGACGCTGCCTTTGCCATCGGCCACGAAGACCCACTTCACCCCAGGCACGTTCTCCACTTTTTGAAGACGGTTCGTCATCAGGTCGCGATGGTAGCCGAGCTTGTCCTTCGTGATAGAGCCGTTGCGCAGGTCGATGCCGGATTCCTTCGGAATGAGTGTGGCGAGCTCGAGACCTTCACCAGCAAGCTTAGCGATCTGTGCCCTTGTTTGCGTGAGCATTTTGCCAAGGCGAGCTTTCTCAGCAGCAAGTCGCTTGGATTCCACCGCGCTGACTTCGCGTTCGCCCCGCTTCACTCCTGCAAAGACCGACCACAGGCTGTAATACTCCTGCTGCGTGATGGGATCGAGTTTGTGATCGTGACAACGTGCACAATTGATCGTGATGCCCATCGTCGATGTGATGACCTGCGTGACCATGTCATCCAGGTCGCCCGCTCGAGCCGCGCGCCTGAGCATGTCGCTCTTCGTCTCCACTTGACCCACAAAATCCCATGGCCCTGCCGCAAGAAAGCCCGTGGCGATGACCGCCTTCTGGTCATCGGGATGTATGACATCGCCCGCAATCTGCTCGCGCAGAAATTCGTGGTAAGGCTTGTCCGCATTCAGCGACTCGATGACGTAATCGCGGTAACGCCAGGCATTTGGCCGCAGCTGATCTCGTTCAAAACCATGCGTGTCCGCGTAGTGCGCGATGTCCAGCCAGTGGCGAGCCCAGCGCTCGCCGTAGCGCGGTGATTTCAGCAACTCATCCACCAGCTTCTCATAAGCCTGCGGGTTACTTTCCCGAACAAACTGCTCCACTCGCTCCGGTGGCGGGGGCAATCCAGTGAGATCAAATGAGAGCCGCCGGATGAGTGTGCGACGATCTGCTTCAGGAGACATCGCCAGGCCCTTCGTGGTGAGCGCGGCCTTGATGAACCCATCAATAGAAGCGGCCTTGACGAAGCCTGCCTTCAGCGGCTGCACCGACCAATGCTGCAACCGTTTGTCTACCGTCGCTGCTTTGTCAGCCGCATTCTCAGGCCACACCGCTCCGCTTTCGATCCACGCCTTCACGGCCGAGACTTGCTCTGCGGAAAGCCGCTCACCTTTGGGCGGCATACGCTCGTCATCGTCTGTGGATATGATTCGCTGAAACAGCGGACTCTTCGCCACATCACCAGCCACCAGCACCGGTCCACCATGCCCGCCCTTCAGCGCATATGGCTTCGCATCAAGGCGCAACTCGCCCTTCTGCTTTTTCGCGCCGTGGCATTCGATGCAATGCTCCTGCAGTAACGGCCGGACTTCTCTGTCGAAATCGACAGCGAGGATGACGGATGGAATGAAAAGAAAAGAAAATAGAGATCTCATGTGAGGATGTCTTTGACGACATGGCCATGGACGTCGGTGAGGCGGCGTTCGATGCCGTTGTTGTAGAAACTGAGGCGTTCGTGATTGAGGCCGAGAAGATGCAGCATCGTGGCGTGGAGGTCGTAGATGGTGGTGACGTTCTCGACGGCCTGATAACCGAAGTCGTCGGTGGCTCCGTGGCTGTAGGCTCGCTTTACGCCAGCACCAGAAAGCCAGACGGTGAAGCCTTTCGGATTGTGATCGCGACCGTTGGCTCCTTTTTGGAACGTGGGCATGCGGCCGAATTCGGTGACGAAGACGACCAGCGTGTCCTTCAAGAGTCCGCGAACTTTCATGTCCTTCAGCAACGCAGCGCAGGGCTGATCGAGGATGGGCGCGTGGACGGCGTATTGATCGTGGATCTTCTTGTGGCCGTCCCAGTTGCCCACGCCTTCGCCCATGGCGTAGGAGCCGTTGAAGAGCTGCACAAAGCGCACGCCGCGCTCGATAAGGCGTCGCGCGAGGATGCAATTCTTGGCGAATCCGGCTTTGTTGACGTTGGTGTCGTCGGTGCCGTAAAGGGCACGCGTCGCGGGGCTTTCAGAGCTGAGGTCGTTGATCTCCACCGCCGCAAGTTGCATACGCGCGGCGAGTTCATAGGATGAAATGCGCGCAGCAAGATCGCTGTCGCCGGGGTTCTGTTCGAGATGACGGTCGTTGAGTCGCTTGAGGAAGTCGCGCGTATCACGCTCGGCTTTGTCGGAGATGGAATCGGGCCGTGCGAGATTCGGAATGGGCTTATTGGCGTTGAAAGCGGTGCCTTGGAACGAGGCGGGCAAAAACGCGCTTCCCCAATGACGCGGACCGATCTGCGGCACGCCGCGTGGATCAGGAATGGCGACGAAGGCCGGGAAGTTTTGGTTTTCGGAGCCGAGCGCATAAGTTACCCATGCGCCGGCGCTGGGGAAGCCATCGAGGATGTAACCGGTGCCCATTTGGTTTTCCGCAGGACCGTGCGTGTTCGACTTTGCGGTCATCGAGTGGATGAAGCACATGTCATCAGCCATCTCGGCGAGGTTGGGCAGCAAGTCGGAGATCATCTTGCCAGATTGACCGCGCGGTTTGAAGTCGCGGATGGGTTTGATGAGGTTGCCTTGCTCACCTTGAAAAGTGATGAGGTTTCCAGACCCTGGCATCGGTGTGTCGTGACGCTTGAAGAGTTCGGGCTTGTAATCCCAGGTGTCCACGTGGCTCATCGCACCTGAGCAAAAGATCATGAGCACCTGTTTTGCCTTTGGCTCGAAGTGCGGTGGACGCGGTGCATATGGACGAGACGGATCAATCAGCGGACGAATCGGCGACTCGTTGGCGAGCAGGCCGTTGTCCTTGAGCAACGACGCCAGCGCGATGCTGCTCAAGCCGGTGACGGTGCGATTGAGAAAGTAGCGGCGGTTGAGGAGATGATTCATGGCTTAGTTGAGTCGGATGAACTCGTTGGAATTGAAGAGTGCGCGGCAGAGCGCAGGGAGGCCGTGGGCTCTCGCGAGCGAAGCGGCATCACGTTGCTCATCGACGGTCGGAGGACGCTGAAAAATGAGTTCAAAAGTGCGGTGAATCTGTTTGGTGACATCAGGACCAGATTCTTTGACGGCGCGGTTGGCGAAGGCTTCGGCCTGTTGCATGGCGAAGTGGCTGTTGAGCAGATTCAGGGCTTGCAGCGGCGTCGTCGAACTCGTGCGCTTCGGCGCAGGCTGGCCGGCGTCTGGGCAGTCGAAGGCACCAAAGAAATCATCGAGCATGGTGCGTGGTTTGCTCTGATAAACCATGCGACGGAACTCGGTGGGGCCGTAGTCGGTCTTGGTCTGGTAAACTTTGACGTAATTGTCGTTGGGCTCGAAGAGATCGAAACCGGGGCCACCCATTTTGAGGTCGAGTTGGCCACTCGTGACGAGCATAGCATCGCGCACGGCTTCGGCTTCGAGACGACGCGGTGGGAAGCGCCAGAGGAGTCGTGCGTTAGAATCGGCTTTGTAGGCGACTTCATTCATGGCGCTGCTTTGCTGGAAGGTCTTCGACATCAAGATGAGCTTGTGGACGTGCTTGAGGCTCCATTTGTGGGCGATGAGTTCGCTGGCGAGGAAGTCGAGCAACTCGGGATGCGTGGGACGTGCGCCATTGATGCCGAAGTCGCTGGGCGTCTCGACAAGTCCGGTGCCGAAGTGGTAATGCCAGAGGCGATTGACGATGACGCGCGCCGTGAGCGGATTCGCGGGATCAGCGATCCAGTTAGCGAGCGCGAGGCGGCGCTCCTGCTCGGGCGTGTCTGCGGGAAGTGATAACGGCTTACCGATTTGCTTCAGCGTGCCGGGTGCAATGACTTCGCGCGGCTGCGTTGGATCGCCGCGATGCATGCGGTTCGTGGGGCCTGGCTGGGAGAAGTTGCCAGCATAGACCATCGGAAGGGCGGAGAGCTTTTGAATCTCGTCTGCGATGTGTGTACGCTGCTGTGTGAGCTTGGCGACCTCAGTGGCTTTCTCGGCGGGCACATCGCTGAGCGTGGGGATAGTGGAAATGCGTTTGCGATATACCTCTGCGAGGCGATCCGAACTGGATGCGACGGGCTTCCAGCTTTTGCCATCGAGCGAGACTTCAACGCGGTAGCCAAGCGCGAGGCGATCCTCGTAGTGCTTGCCTTTGCCAGTGCTGCGGTCACGGCTCCAGACGACACGGTTGATGCGCTCGGGTTTGGCAAACTCAAGTTGTGCCCAGCCAGTTTTTTCCTTCGAGATCCAACTGCGTGCGTTGCCGTATTGGCCATCGTTCAGGTGCTCGCGCTTGTGGCTGTTGTTTGTGCCGTCTGCGTAGGTGCCGGAGACGGTGACTTTGGCTGTGCGGGCAATGTTTTGCGCTGTGGGCGTGAAGACTTCGAGTTCATCGATGCAGGGTTCGCCACTGCTCGCTGCGGTGATGGTGAAGCGGAGGAACTTGGCTTCGATGGCATCGAAATTGTCCTCAGTGGCGAGATATGAGACGGGGGCGCGAAGGTGCGGAACGGTCGGCTTTGCTTTTTCATCAGGCACTTCTTCAAAGGCGATCACATCGGCAACGGTGGGGCCGCCTTTGTCGCCGCTGCGGAGGATGACAATGCTTTTGTCGGTGAGGTCATGAATGCCGACCGATTGCAGGCCGCTCCAGCGTCGTTGCTCGGGAATGGCAGGCTTTCCGTCGGCAAAAAGGCGTTGATTGATGTTGGCGATTTCCGTCTGGTCGTTCGTCGTTTTGAGGTCGCCGTCTCTGTCGAGAATGTAACGCGCGTCTTGGGCGTGTGTGGTCCATGCGCCCCACGAAAGCCAGATGCGGAAGCGTCCGCTGGCGTTCGGGTCCCAGGTGAAGAAGTCCTCGTGCTTGCTGACTTCAGCAGACCAGTAGCGATAGCTTTCGCCGAGGTTTGGCAGGCGTGTGGCGTCGCCGGGATCCTCGGCAGCACCTTTCTCACGACCCGGCGAGTAGGTGATGGGTTTGCCGTTGGTTGGCTGCTCGATGGCGGTGGTTTGCGTGCTAGTGTCATCGATCAAGATGACGCGCCCCAGATGTGCGCGTGGCTGGAAGACGGCGAGTTTCGCATCGAGGGGCGCAAGTTCACTGCGGAGCTTGGAGAGACGTTTATCATTTTCGGCCGAGTTGGCGGAGCGCATGGGGCGCTCGCCGTGCTGCACGCCCTGGAGCATGGCGACCATGGAGTAGTAGTCTTCCTGGGCGATGGGGTCGAATTTGTGATAGTGGCAGCGAGCACAGTTCACCGTGAGGCCGAGGAATGTGGCGGCGGTGGTGCTAACCATGTCGTGCAATTCGTCGGCGCGTTGATTGGCCGTGAGCACCGGGTCTTTGGACCCAACGCGATCTTTGCCTCCGCCGACAAGGAAGGCGGTAGCGGCATCGGCGTTGAGCGCGTCGCCTGCTAACTGCTCGCGGATGAACTGGTCATAGGGCTTGTCGTTGTTTAATGACTCGATGACATAATCACGATAAGGCCACGCATTGTCGCGAGCTCGATTTGTCTCAAAGCCATCGCTCTCGGCGAAGCGCACGACATCAAGCCAGTGACGAGCCCATTTTTCGCCGAAACGCGGTGAAGCGAGCAACGAGTCCACCAGTGCCTCGTAACCCGATGGTGATGTCACGAAGCTCTCCACCCCTTCCGGACTCGGCGGCACGCCGATGACGTCAAAGTATGTGCGGCGTATCAACGAGCGCGGGGCAGCGGATGGCGAGAGCGTGAGGTTGTTTTCCGCGAGCTTCTTCTGGATGAGGGAGTCGATGGTCTCGGCTTTGGAAAGCCGAGCTACGGGCTGATAGGCCCAGTGGCTTAGACGCTTGTCAGTGGCCGCGGCTTTGTCGAAGGCGGTTTCCGGCCATTCGGCACCGGAGTCGATCCACTGCTTGATGAGAGCGATCTGTTGCGGTGTGAGCGGATCATCTTTGGGAGGCATGCGCTCGTCTTCATCGGTGGAAACGATGCGCCGGAAGAGCGGAGATTCGGTGGCTTTGCCTGCGACGATGGCCGGACCACTTTCACCGCCTTTGAATGCGTGGATTTTAGCATCGAGGCGGAGATCGGCTTTGTTCTTCTTCTCGCCATGGCACTCGATACAATGCTCCTGGAGCAGCGGACGGATTTCGCCATCGAAATCGATGGGGGCTCCAATGACAGGAGCGACGCAAAGGACGGAAAGGACTGGGATGCGGAGGTTCATCGGCGGGCGTGGTTTTTCTTGAGGCCAAGATCGTCGCGGGCGTGAAGCAGGTGGCTCTTCATGGCGGTGGCGGCCGCGGTGGCGTTGCGGGCGAGGATGGCGTCGAGGATTTTGCCGTGATCGGCGACGGCTTGGTCTTTAGTGACGAGTCGGTAGCCGTGGCTGAGGCTGGTTTGCAGGAGATCGGAGAGGGACTGCATGAGCAGGGAGGTAATCTTGTTGCCGGAGGCTTCGGCGATGAGGCAGTGGAACTCCATGTCGGCGAGCACCTGAGTCTCGAAATCCTTGCAGTTTTTCAGACGCTCGTGGGTGGCTTTGAGCTTTTTCAGGCTTGAAGCCGTGGCGCGCTCTGCGGCGAGTCGGGCATTCTGGGGCTCGAGGGCCAAGCGCACTTCGCTGAGCTGAAGCATCCGCTGCTCTTCATCCGGCACGAGCATGTGGACGGCGCCGCTGAGTGGCTTGTGCAGTTTGTCCACGATCTTCATGCCGCTGCCCTGCCGGATCTCCAGCAGGCCTTGAAGCTCGAGACGTTTGGCTGCTTCACGCACGACACTGCGACTGACACCAAACTGCACCGACATGTCGC
>JBIKIA010000535.1:0-3783 GCA_044361885.1 Prosthecobacter sp.
ATGCAGGCTTTCCAGCCTGCAACGAATGGCCTTGGGCTTCGACCTCGACCTCGCGAGGAGACCCCCGTGCAGGCTGGAAAGCCTGCATCACTCTGGGCTCCCGCTGACGCTGAGCGTCACATCGGCTTGTTGGAAACACGAGCGCGCACCTTTGCCAGCAAGCAAACGGAGGCGGCCCAGCAGCTGGCGAAGCACCAGCAGCTCGAATCCGCGCTGCAACTCGCCACCCAGGACCTGGATGCGAAAACGAAGCGGCTTCACGAACTGGTCCAGGAAGGCAAAGACCTGCGCGCGAAGGCCGACACGCTGAAACAGACCCTCGTCAGCCTGCTCGGTGAACGCACGCTGGCCCAGGATCGCGAATGGCATGAGCAACAGGTGGCTGCGGCTGAGAAGACGGCGCGTGATCACGAGACGAAGATGCATGAGCTGCAAACGAAGGCCGCGAGCACGAAGGCCCGCCGCGAACAGCTTGAAGTGCGCGTGCATGAACTCTCCGCGCAGTTGGCGAATCGCGAGCCAGTGACGGCGGCGATTATCGCCGAGCTGGAGCAAGCCGCACGATGCGTGAGCGATGAACTCGCCGCCCAGCAGAAATCCGCAGGCATCTTTGAAGAGCGCCAGCGCGCTGATAACGACGCGCGGAAGCGTCGCGAGGCCGGTGGAGCCGAGTTGCAAGCCGCCGAGGCCGAGGCGTTGCGCTGGGGCAGGCTGAAAGAGCTGATCGGGTCGGCGGATGGGGCGAAGTTCTCACGCTTCGCGCAGTCGCTCACGCTACGGCAGCTCATCGGGCTGGCGAATGAGCATCTGAAGGTGTTGGCCGAGCGGTATCGCCTGATGGCGGCTCCGGGCGATGAGCTGGATTTGCGCATCGTCGATCTGTATCAGGCGAATGTGGATCGTCCGATGGAGAGCCTCTCGGGCGGCGAGAGCTTCCTAGCGAGCCTAGCGCTCGCTTTAGGCCTCAGCGAGCTGGCGAGCCGCCATCATGCGATTGATTCGCTGTTCATTGATGAAGGCTTCGGCACGTTGGATACGGAGACGCTGGAGGTGGCGCTGAGTGCTTTGGAAAATCTGCGCTCACGCGGGAAGACCATCGGGCTCATCTCGCATGTGGATTTGCTCAAGGAGCGGCTTTCCACGCAGGTGAGAGTGTTGCGTGGGGCAGGGGGCACAAGCCGGATTGAGGTGGTGGCTTGAGATGCATATGACTTGAATGCTTTCTTTTTTATGAACGACTCTGAACTCCGCTCCATCCTTCTTTCTGGGCAGGTCATCCCGGCTTGCCCGCTGGCTTTGACGGCGTCTCGTCGGCTGGATGAACGCCGCCAGCGGGCGATGATTCGTTACTACACGGCGGCGGGTTCTGGCGGGGTGGCGGTGGGCGTGCATACGACGCAGTTCGCCATCCGTGAGCCAAGGCATGGGCTCTTCCGGCCAGTGCTCGAACTCGCGGCGGAGGAGCTTCGCGCAGCGGATGTGCAGCATGGGCGGCGGCATTTGCGGGTGGGTGGCATTTGTGGTCAAACAGGGCAGGCGGTGGCCGAGGCGGAGCTGCTCAGGTCGCTCGGGTATGATGCTGGGCTGCTGAGTCTCGGCGCGTTGCGTGAGGCGACGGAAGATGAGCTGATTCGTCATGCGCAGGCGGTGGCGAAGGTGATCCCGGTGGTCGGGTTTTATCTGCAACCGGCGGTCGGCGGACGTGTGTTGCCTTTCTCGTTCTGGCGACGTTTTGCCGAAATTCCAAACGTGGTGGCGATCAAGATGGCTCCCTTCAATCGCTACCAGACGCTCGATGTCATCCGCGCGGTGGCCGAGGCCGGGCGGGAGGACATCGCGCTCTACACAGGGAATGACGACAACATCGTGCTCGACCTGCTGACGCCGCATCGGTTTGGCGGCCAGGAGAAAAGGATCGTCGGCGGGCTGCTCGGGCATTGGTCGGTCTGGACTCGGCGGGCGGTGGAACTGCATGAGCAGTGCCAGAAGCTTAGCCAAAGCGGGCAGCCGATCCCGGCGGAGATGCTGCGGCTGGCCATTGAGGTTACGGACAGCAACGCGGCCTTCTTTGATGCGGCGAATGGCTTCGCGGGCTGCATTGCCGGACTGCACGAGGTGTTGCGGCGGCAGGGGCTGCTGGAGGGGCTGTGGTGTCTGGACGAGCAAGAAACGCTGAGCGTCGGGCAGTTGGCAGAGATCGAACGCGTCTGTGCCGCCTATCCGCACCTGAATGACGACTCCTTCGTGGCCGAACATCGGGACAAATGGCTGGCGTAAAACGAGTTCTCTAACTCGTCAGCACCGCGTCCGCTACGCTCCAAAGAGGGCAGGGGAGGCAGAATCGGCCCTGAATTTGCCAAACTCCGCTGCTTGCCAAACGAAAGGCCAGCCGTTAATCGTGCGTTGAAACAGCGTCTCAATTGCACCCCACCATGCATCTTCCCTCCACCCTGGCCCTTCTTCCGGTCGGTAGTAGCGCCGTGATTCATAGCCTGCCCACAGGGCGCGCTGGTCTGACTCGCCTCCGTGAACTCGGCCTGACTCCGGGTGCGAAGGTCGAGGTGGTGCGCCGGGCACCGCTGGGGGAGCCTATTCAGATCACCGTGCGTGGGTCCCACCTGGCGATGCGCAATCATGAGGCGGAGCACATTCTCGTCACTCCGGCTGAAGCATGAGCGCCCCTGAATCCCCGCTGCTGGCCATCGTCGGCAACCCGAATTCGGGCAAAACCACCCTCTTTAACCTGCTGACCGGCCTCCGCCAAAAGGTGGCAAACTACCCCGGCGTGACCGTGGAGAAGAAGATCGGCGAGTGCTGGAGCCAGCACGGCAAGAAGCTCCGCCTGATCGACCTTCCCGGGGCCTACAGCCTGAATGCCCGCAGCCCGGATGAAGCCGTTTTGCGGGATGTTTTGCTAGGACGCCGCAGCGATACGCCGAAGCCGGACAAGGTCGTGCTCGTGCTGGATGCCGCGAACCTGGAGCGCAATCTCTACCTCGCCACGCAGATCCTGGAACTCGGCCTGCCCACGGTCATCGCGCTGAACATGATCGACATTGCCGAGGGTAAAGACTGGCGCATCGACGTGAAGGAGCTCTCCGAAGAGCTCGGCGTGCCAGTTGTGCCCATGCAGGCGACTTCGGGCAAAGGCCTGTTGGAGCTGAAAGCCGCCATGAGCCGCGAGGACCTGCCCCAGCCGCGATGGCATTCCGCTCCGCTGCCTGAGGAAATCCGCGCCTCCGTGCTCGCCACCCGGGCTGAGCTTGCGCTCACCGGAGCTGTGCAGGAGAAAAGCTCACTGCTGGAGCCGCTCTACCTGCTTTCCGATCACGATCCGCTCCATGCCGGGATCAAGGATGCTCAGCTCGGGCAGATCTCGCGAGGCCGTGCGGCTTTGGAAAAAGCCCATCCCGGCTGGGAGGATCAGCTCGTCAACGACCGCTACTCTGCCATCGAAAAACTCTGCCGCGAGGTGCTGGTGCGGCCGGATCAGGAGCCCGTGACGGTCACCCAGAAGCTCGACCGCTGGCTGCTGCATCCCGTGTTTGGTGGTGTGTTCGTGCTGGCCTTCCTGGTCTTCCTTTTCTACCTCATCTTCAAGGTCGCCGAAGGGCCCATGGGCTGGATCGAGGCCGCTTTTGCCGCCCTCGGGAGTTGGGTCACAGGTGTGATGCCGCCGGGAGATCTTCGCGATCTCATCGTCGATGGCGCGATCAATGGCGTCTCTGGCGTGGTCATCTTTCTACCGCAGATTTTGATCCTCTTTTTCTTCATTGGCCTCAT
>JBIKIA010000537.1:0-3773 GCA_044361885.1 Prosthecobacter sp.
CTTTGGGGTGTACTTCCGCACCAGTTCATCGAAAGCCCGAGTATCACCAGCCTGTGATCTCTCCACGAGAATCCTGTCTTCAGCAGCGCTGCTGTTGGGTGGGGATTCGGAGACTTTGGCGGGTTCCATCACGGAATGTATATGCGGTGTGAATACAGCTTCTAATGCGTCAGCAAATCACCTCCCAGATAGAGAGACAAGTTATTCTTCTCTTCCTGGCACGGAATTACCTTCTGCGTGGCGCAATTGTAGCTTTGGATCAAACGATCCATCTCCGCACTCGAACGGCCAAGCCGCTCCAGATAGAGCCAAAATAAAGATCTGGATCAAATCCAGGTCCCAGCCGGGATCACCGTGTCCTTCGGAATCACCACGATGCCATCGCGGATGCAGTAAAGCTCGTGGTCCATGTTCTCGGGTTTGCCGTGCGGGGTGATGACGGTGTTGTCGCCGATATGGACGTTTTTATCAATGATCGTGCGCTCGATGCGGCAGTTGCGGCCAATGCCAGGCGCGGGCTTGTCGGGATCAGTGCCAGCGGCTCCAGCGTAATAGTCGGCTCCCATGATGATGACCTCCCTCAAAGTGGTGCCGCTTTCAACGATGGAGCGAATGCCGACGACGGCTGTTTCGACATGAGCATCGGTAATGATGCAACCATCGGAGAGCAGTGCCTCACGGATGGTCGCACCATTGATCTTCGTGGCAGGCAGGAAGCGGGCGTGAGTATAAATGGGGGCGGTGGAATCGAAGAAATCGTACTGCGGGACGAGCTTGCAGAGATCTAGGTTCGCTTCAAAGAACGAGCGGATGGTGCCGATGTCCTCCCAGTAGCCTTGGAAATTGTAGGCGTGGACTTTGCGGTCGCGGATGGCAGCAGGGATGATGTGCTTGCCGAAGTCCATGCAATCGTTGTCCAGACAGTCGATCAGGGTCTGGCGGTTGAAGACATAGATACCCATGCTGGCCTGGTAGCGCGCCTCCTTGGCATCGAGCCCCAGTTCGGTCAGTGTCTCCGCAGGCATCCGCAGAGTTTCGAGCAAGGTGGGATCTTTCGGCTTTTCCACAAACTCTCGGATGCGCCCGCTGGGCTCCGTTTTCATGATCCCAAAGCTCGTCGCGTCCCGCGCATTCACCGGCAGCGTCGCGATGGTCAGCTCCGCCCCCGTCTTGATGTGCTGCGTCATCACCTCGCGGAAATCCATGCGGTAGAGCTGATCCCCACTGAGGATGAGATAGTAGTCGTAATCGTTCTCGGTGAAGTACCGCATGTTCTGCCGCACGGCATCCGCAGTGCCCTGGTACCAGCGTTCACCATCTGGCGTCTGCTGCGCCGCGAGCACTTCCACAAACCCGCGCGTGAATTGATCAAACTTATAAGTCCGCGCGATGTGGCGGTTCAGGGACATGCTGTTGTACTGCGTGAGCACGAAGACCTGGCGCACCCCATAGTTGATGCAGTTGCTGATCGGGATGTCCACGAGGCGATACTTGCCCGCCAGAGGCACGGCAGGTTTTGCACGATCTTTCGTCAGTGGGAAGAGGCGCGTTCCTGCTCCACCGCCCATGACGATGGCCAGAGTGGAACGACGTAGGGCGCTATCGACGGCAACTGTGTTTGACATATCGGAATGGGTTATGGGCTGTTTTCCTGGAAAAATCGCACGGTGGCAAGGCGTTTCCACCACCGGTGAGATGAAACACGCCTTTGTGTTGACCCCACTATGCCCCCAACCCCCACCTCTGCCATGTCCCCGCTTGTGAATCGCTCCCTTCCTCTTGTCCTCATCGCGCTCAGCCTCCCCGCCCTCCGCTCGAATGCTGCGGTGAACTTTGAAAAAGACCTGCTTCCCGTCCTCACCAAAAAGTGTCTCGACTGCCACAGCGCACCCACCGTGGTCGATGGCAAACCCAAGAAGCCCAAGGGCGAACTCCGCCTCGATGCCGCCTGGGCCATGCTCAAAGGCGGTGAGACCGGCCCCGCTCTTGTTCCAAAAGATCTCGCCAAGAGCTACATGCACGATGTCGTCACCCTGCCCAAGGACGACGACATGTTCATGCCGCCCAAAGGCGACGCGATGACCGAAGCCGAGATCAAACTCCTCAAAGAGTGGATCGAATCCGGCGCTGACTTCGGCGCATGGAAAGGCAATATGGAAGGCGCTCCCGCCGACGTCGTGGCCGCTGCAGCCGCCAAAGAAGTCAAACCCCGCGAGCACGACCTCTTCTACGCCAAGCTCTCCGAAGGCCTGAAGCCAGCCCCCGAGGCCGCCATCGCCAAAGCCAAGGAAGGCGGAGCCCAGATCGCCCAGCTCAAGATCGACAGCGCCCTGCTCCGTGCCGACTTCCTCACCGGCGTCTCAAAGTGTGACGATGCCAAGATCACCGTCCTCGAACCGCTCAAAGACTACATCGCCCAGCTCGATCTCGGCCGCACCATCATCACCGATGCCGGATTGAAGACCGTCGCCCAGCTCTCCCGCCTCGTCTCCCTCGACCTCCGCCAAACCAAAATCACCGACGCCGGACTCGAAGCCCTCACCGGCCTGAAAAACCTCCAGGCCATCAATCTCTTCGGCACCGAGATCACCGACGCTGGCGTGAAGCACCTCGCTTCCATCAAGAGCCTCAAGCAGGTCACCCTCTTCCAGACCAAAGCCACCCCCGCCGGAGTCGCCGAGCTCAAGAAAGCCCTGCCCAAGGCCGTGGTCACGCTGAAGTGAGCGGCAGTTTCTGAGCCTTCTTAGCCCTGCGCGCAGAGATCCACTGCCACCCAAACATCAAAGCGCAGCAGGCAAAGAAGGCGGAAAAGATCATCCTCTCCTTCGGGGATCGCACTTCAAGACTGGCGGAGTAAGCCTGCGTCATGGCAATGACAGCGTAGCAGATGGCGAGCAATAAAGGACTCCTCTCAGCCCATTTCGAGCGCGCAGGAGTCGGCAGCGGGTCCATCACACCCGCCGCATCCACCGGGGTACCACATTCAGGGCAGAAGTTCGTCTCCAGCAGCACCTCCTTGCGGCACATCGGGCAGAGCGTCGCCCCATCGTGACGGTCCACGCCCAGCGGCTCGGTGTGGGTATTCATGCCAGGTATTAAAACCGAAGCCGAGTGGCCGATGCAATCCCTTTATATCAGGCAAGATCACCAGCCGCACCTCGTTCCCCACCGCCGCATGACACCCACGCGTCTCCTCCCTGCCCTGCTCGCCGCCCTTTGCCTCCCGCTCATCGCGGCGGACAAGCCCGACGTCCTCTTCATCGCAGTCGATGACCTCAACGACTGGGTCGGCAACCTCGGCGGGCATCCCCAGACCAAGACCCCGAATATTGATCGCCTCGTCGCGCGCGGCACCGCCTTCACCAACGCTCACTGCGCCGCCCCCGCCTGCAATCCCTCCCGCGCCGCACTTATGAGCGGCCTCCGCCCCTGGACCACCGGCATCTACACCAATGGCGACCCCGCCCAAGGCGTCCTCAAAGACGTCAACACCATCAACCGTCACTTCCTCGCCCAAGGCTACAACACCCGTGGCGGCGGCAAGATCTACCACAACTTCGGCAGCGAAGGCCGGGACGACGGCTGGACCGAATGGGCCGGCCTCTTCCCTAGCATCCCAGAGCACGAGGAAAACCTGAACGGCCTCGGACGCGGCCACTTCGACTGGGGTCCCGTCGATGCCAAAACCAGCGACATGGGCGACACCAAGCTCACCGACTGGGCCATCAACCACCTCAAAACCGCCCCCACCGACAAACCCCTCTTCCTCGGCG
>JBIKIA010000106.1:0-11642 GCA_044361885.1 Prosthecobacter sp.
ATGCGGCTGCGTTTTGAACCGTGGATCAGCACGGAGCTTTGCCACGGCCTCGGCGTGCTCTGGTTTCTTCGCGGCTTCATCAATCGCCGCGCACCATTTCTGGAAGCGCGAATACTTCTCCACATATCCCTCGGCATAGATGGGCATGTATTTGTTCGCCCATTGCTCGGGGTCTTTGCGGAGCTTTTGGGGCTGCGGAGCCTTCTGGGCCGCCAAGGCTGCGGGCTGCGCCCCTGCCGGACCTTCGATTTCCAACCAATCAATCCACAGCGCGGGCTTTGGGCCAGTGCCGGTTTTGTTAAACGACTCCCACCAGAGGGCACTCATCGCGGCGCGGTCGATGGCATGCTTCTCACGGATCACAAACTCGCGTTTGCCGGCAGAAGTCACGTTCACGGGGATCTCAAGGATTTGCGGCTGGGCCATGGTGCCTGTGACCTGGTAGGTGCCCATGATAGTGAAGATGGCGATGTTCTCGCCGTGCTGGCCGAACTGGATGAAGCGGCGCTGCTCTGGGGCGTCGTCGAGCGCGGCGAGGCGGACCCGGAGGGTGTAGGTTCCAGCGGGCCATTTCGCATCGACCGTGACCTTCTCGAACTCGTGCCCTTGGTAGGTCAGCAAATAGGAGCCACTGTCCTTGAATGGCATCGCCAGATATTCGGAGAAATAGCGGTTCCCTCTGTCGAACTGGGTCTTGCCGAAGAACAGCGCGAGGTCCGCCTCTGGAAAGCCGAACTGCTTGGGGGATGGCTTATCGCGGTTCTTCGCCCATTGAATGTAGAAGTTGTCCGGATTGCTCTTCACCTGCGGATGCTCTCGCACTTCTTTGACCAACACCGTGTTCTCGGGCTTGGCCGCTTCGGCATCCACGGCGGCGGTCCACTGTTTATACCGGTCATAGTCCTTCTTCAGGCGGCTGAGATGACCTGCCATCTCTTTGTTGGCGAGCAGTTCGGTCTCAATGCGCGATTTTAAGTTCTGCCCCCTCGTCAGAGCTGTCACGGGCAGCATCCGCGCGAAGTGCTCATCCAATGCCTGACGACCGAGTGTGAGGTATTGCTCGAACTGGTCGCTCGACATGAAAAGCGACGAACCCACCGTGTCGAAGGTCCCCGCGCCTCCATCGGCGGGCAGCTCACGCACATTGATGTCCACTCCGAGCAGATCGCGTATCGTGTTCTTGTATTCGCGGCGGTTCAGCCGGCGCATCGCGATCTTGCCACCGCTATCGCTCAGCACCGCCCGAGCCGTCACCAGCATGCGCGAGAGGTCATCGAGGAAATCGGTCTTCGCCGCCGGATCAGGCCGCTTTTCATCCTCCGGCGGCATTTCGCCCGAGTTGATGGAGTTCAGCACCTTTTGCCACAAGTCGGCTTTTTCGACCGTGTCCACGCTGAACTCGATGTCATCGAGCCGCACCTTCCCCTTTTGCTTTTCGGCGTTGTGGCAGTTCAGGCAGTTGTCTTTGAAAAAGGCACGGTGTTTGGCGTCGAGAGTGGCCTGGGGGGTGTCGGCGGCGTGGAGGAAGACCAGCGGAGCGACGATGAGGGCGGTAAGGATCGTGAAAGCAGATTTCATGTATTACTCAGATTGAAAGGGTGCGGCAGGGAGTCCGGCGGAGTTGATTAGATTGGCGTCGGGCACATGGGACCAGGCGTAGCGGGCTTTCATTGGGGCTTTCGCCTCGGCGCTGCGCAGTCGGATGGACGAGCCATTGATCTCGGCTTGGGCGGACGAGTAGCTGCCATCGGCTCCGGCCACTTCGAAGCCGCGCAGATCGCCATCGCGTGTCTTCATGCCTGTGGCGTGATCGAAGTAGAGGACGAGGTTTTCGCCCTCGCGCTGCATGGACTTAAAAACAGGGCCGCTGTGCTCAATCTTCTCACCATAGACGAGAGCCCGTGCCTTGAGTGCGAGCCGAGTGCCGACAGCCTGCTTGTCGGCGGGATGAATGTTTTTCGCTTCTCCCAGATCAATCGTCACCACCATGGCGGTGTCTGGCACCGAACGGGCGCAGCTCGCTTGGATTTCGCGAGTCTCGGGCAAGAAGCCGTTGAATTTCGGCAACTGCACGAAAAGGAATGGCAGTCGCGACTGGTTCCAGGCTTCGCGCCAAGCTTTGATCATTGCGGGGAAGCACCGCTCAAAGTTTGGGTCGCCGTTGTTTCCCTCGGCCTGATACCAGATCACTCCACGAAGGGTAAAGGGCACGAGCGGACGAATCATTCCATTGAAGAGCACTGAAGGACGCATTGGCATCCTGCGCGGGTCATCAGTGGCGGGCTTGTCAGGTTTGGTTTCCGCATTATGCCTTGCGATCGCTTTCGCCGAGTCGAAGCCGGCAATACGCTGATCCCACTTCACGATATAGTCCGAGAGGATTGGATCTGATTTGAGGGTGTCCACTGGAATCCATGCCTGGCAAGTCGAGGCGGGAAACGCCGATGTGATGATCCCGACCGGCACGCCCTGTGTGCGTCGAATCTCACGCGCAAAGTGATAGGCCACTGCCGAATAGGCTGCCGCTGTTTCCGGTGTGCTGGGCTGCCACGCTGCATTCGCTGCGTCATCCAGCGGGTCTGTTGCGATTCGCTGCGGAATCTTGGCGAGGCGCAGAAGCGGGTCGGCTGCGGTTGCTGTGGCTTCGGCCCCGCCCGTGGTCTTCGCCAAGTTCCACCCCATGTTTGATTGGCCGGACGCGAGCCAAACTTCGCCCACGAGCACGTCCTTCACCTCGACCTTACGCCCCTCCTTGCCGGTAACGAGGAGCAAACGCGGCTCTGCGGAAGCTGCGATGGCATCGAGCTTCAACGACCATTTGCCATTGGCATCCGCAGTGGCGGACTTCGATTGCCCGGCGAAGGAAACGGTCACCGTCTCGCCTGCGTCGGCCCACCCCCAGATGGCGACTGCCTTGACGCGTTGCAGGACCATGTGATCCGCGAAGAGCGCGGGAAGTTTGAAGTCTGCAGCGCGCATCGTGGCGATCGAGCCGGAGAATAGCGCAAAAAGGATCAAGGATGACAACCGGTGGTGCATGAGCATTTGGCGTTTGAGTCAAGGTCAGGTTGGAGTGCAAGACTTGGTTTACCCAGTCAGCGCGGCAGCTCCTCGATGAGGATGTCGTCGAGCAGGAAGGGGCCGAAGCCGATGAAGTTGACGGACTCCTTCTCCACGTCCGAGCGTTTGAGGTTGAGCGAGAGCGTCTCCTTGCCGTCCACCCACAGGGTCCACTTCGTGCCGATGTTCTCGACGACGAACTGATACCACCGGCCTGTCACGAGGCCGATCTTCTTGAAGGTGGACTCGCCGGGGATGCCATAGGCGCTGCGGAAGGTGCCCTCGGGTAGCGCCAGCACGGCGGGGTCGAGCGTCTTGCCTTTCAGCGCGGGGTGGTTCACGTCGCGGGTGAAGTCACGCTCGCCGATGGAGACATCATCGCGAGCGCCAGGTTTGGTGATGCGTGTGACCACATCGCCGATGTGCCAGAGGACGCTGCCGGGTTTTCCGGGCCTGAGCGGTGCATTGATGAGCATGTCCATCATCGCGCCCTCGCCCTCGAACTGGATGCGATAGGAGACGCGGACGTTGTGGGCCTTGAACTTAGGATCGATGGATTTGCCGTGCGCTTTGCCGGGATGCTTTTTGCCGTCGTAGATGCAGGCGATGACCCCATCGCGGATTTCCCAGGTTTCGGGGGTCTTCCAGGTCGGCCCGCCGCCCCAGAGTTTGGGCTCAGCGCGCTTCTCGCCGCCGCTGAAGTCTTCTTTGATGAGGACGGTGCCCTTGGCGCTGCTTTGCGCTTGCGCGGGGGCGAGGCAAAGGTTGAGAAGAAGAACCGGTGTCAGCAGGCGGAGCGGCGAGAGCATGGGTGTGTGCGGTGAATTGATTGAGAGCGGATGGGTCATGCGCTTGCGCTGATCGGATGTGCCTGAGTGCTCGGTGTTCGGGCACTTTTGCGATGATGCCAAAAGACAAAAGCCGCGAACGCAGCGATCGGAACCAGCCCGTCAGTGATCTCGAATCTTTCCAGTATTGCCGGGCCGGAATTGATGGTGCTGCTCAAGCCACTTTCCGTGTGAATGTATTTGGCCGTCCGATAACCAGCCACCAAAGTGTGGGACAGGGTGAGGACGGAACAGCAGCGGAGGGGAAGTCGCAGGCTCACTAAGTAAGCCGAGAAGACAAACGGAGCGATGAAGCTGCAGGACCACTCAACTGCCTTCATCGACCCAAGAAAAAAGCCTTGCGAGACTGGCCCGCCAGAGCCGCTGCTGAGAATCAGACTGGCCGTGAGCGATGAGAGGGACCCACAGAGATAAAAATAGGTAATCAACGGCGACACGACGACGGTGAAGAGCGGCGGGAATCCAGTGATGAGCCGGGCAGCAAAGCGCCACGTCCCCCAGCGCGAATCGAGCCGTTGGACTGCCATCAGCCACAACCAGCCCAAGGCCAGCCCGGCGAGTGGGATGAGGACCGGATCAAACTCGAAGCCACCCTCTGTGAACTGAGGCTCGCGTTGATTCATGATTTCCCTCCTCGAAGCTGAGTCAACGTTGCGTAAACAAAAAGTGCTGGGATGCCCCATTTCGCATGAGGGGCCACGGGCGAGTCATTGTAGAAATACAGAGCGGCGATCCAGATCAGGGCAAGACAGGCAAGCGCCGCGTATGGAACTGCGACGAGGAAAAGTCGGACAAAGAGAGTCATAGACGGGTTTCTCATCTTTCAGTGAAGCTTCCGTTCAGTCCCCAATGATTCGTCCTGCCTGCATCAGCGGGCAGCGCCTGAATGACGGGATGGGGTAGAGCGAGGACGATCCGGGTCATGAGTTTCAATAGGCAGAAAAATGGAGGCAAAAGAATCGGGCCATTCATTCTCCTGCCCCCATTCTTTTGCCTTTAGATGCTTCCCAATCACACGATGAGTTCCTTCACCACACCGGTGCTGTCCCCATGCCGCTCGGCTTCGATGCCGATGCCGTTCAGCATGGTCAGCCACACGTTGCACAGCGGCGTGTCCTTCGGCAGCACAAGGTGGTGGCCGAGTTTGAGGTTCGCGGCTCCGCCGGTGAGCAAAGTGGGGCAATTGTCGAGGTAGTGGATCGTGCGAATGTTGCTGCCGTAGGCGAGGGCGATGTGATCAAACAACGTCGTGCCATCGGCCTCTTTCGTGGCCTTCAGCTTGTCGATCAGTCCGGCGAGCAGCTCGCTCTGCGTCGCGTCACGTTTCTGCGAGGCCGCCATGCGGTCGCCGGGCGAGTAGTGGCTCATGTCATGCGGAGCGACCTTGGTCCCGAGGCTCTGGAGCAAGGTGCCGACGGGCTGGCGATAAGTCAGAACGCGTGTGCTGTCCGTCTGAAGCGCGGCGAGGATGAGGTCATACATGACTTGGACCTCGTCCTTGCCCGCGAGGCCCGGCTTTGGCTCGGCGACGGGTGGTTTGGACTTCGGCACGCTGAGCCATTGCTCGTCCTTGCCGAGCCGCACCTCGATGTCGCGGATGCTTTGGTAGTATTCGTCGAGCTTGTCGATGTCCGTCTTTGTGAGGCCGTTTTGCACGCGCTTCGCATCCACCAGCACTGCATCGAGCACGCTGCGCTTCTGCGCGAGCATGGCCTGGCGCTCGCTTAGCGGCGTGGTGTCATTCGAGAAGAGGCGATGAAAGGCGGCGACGGGGTTTTCCAGCCCCGCGACCGGTTTGCCGCGCATATCCCAGGCGAGCGAGAGGCCGGGTCCGTGGCCGGAGTTCGCCACATCGGGCGAGTTGAGCTGGATGGAGGCAAAGCGCGTGTCTTTGCCCAAGTGCGCCGCTGCCACCTGGTCCGCGCTGATGCTGTTGTGAAAGCTCTGCCCCGGCTCGGCATAGCGGTTCGCTCCCGTCAGCCAGAACGTGCTGCCCCAGTGCGCTTCGTTAGCGAACTTGTTCGAGCAACCCTGCACCACCGTGATGTCCTTTTGATGCCGCGCGAGCGGCTTCAGCCCTTCCGACAGCTCCCACGCCGAACCGGTTTTCTTCACATCGGGGAACCACGTCTCATTCGTCACCCCCCAGCCGAAACCGAGGAACACCATTCGCTTCGGCGGCGCGGTGGTCTTGGGTGCGGCGAAGGCTTTGAAGCCGATGGACTCAAGCGCGGGCAAGGTGATCAGCGCGGAGGTGCTGCGAAGGAAATGGCGACGGGTGTGCATGGAGGTCGAGTGGTGGAGATTGGAGTGATGGAGTCTTGGAGTGGTGAGCTGAGTTTCGACAGAAGAATTGGGACAGGAGAATGGGCTTCAGTGTTTGGTGTGGCGGATGACTTGGCCTTGGCTGGTGAGGAGGGATTGCAGTCCGTTGTTGGGCACGGTTCGTGGTTCGACTCGGTTTTGAATCGCTAGATGCGCGGCGACTCCTGCGGCTTGGCCGAGGGCCATCCAGGTGGGCTCCATGCGGATGCTGGAAAAGGCGACGTGCGTGGTGCTAGCGGCGACGGGCACGATGAGTCCATCGATCTTTTCGGGGATCAGGATGCGATACGGGATCTCGTAGGGCCGGGTGATGTAGTCCAACATGCCGAGGTAGCCTTCGAGCACGAGGGTGTCGCCGGACTGGCGCTTGCGGCAGGGGAAGCTGTCGATGGGAAACTCGCCGACGGCGATGCTGTCGGCGTGATGCTTTGGCTCCTGGCCTTTGCCGGTGATGTCGTGCTGCGTGAGTGTGTATTCGCCGACGAGGCGGCGGCCCTCGCGCACATAGAGCTGCCAGGGGAAGTGACCGTTGTCGGTGAACTCGTCCTTCGGGAGGTGCATCTCGTTCGCCAGGGCGCGATGCGACTCCGGCACTTCGGGGTCGTTTTGCAAGAACCAGAGCAGGCCGAGCACGAGGCTGCGATGGCGCTGGCGGATGCGCTCGCGGGTGGCTTCATCGCCCTCGATGTAGCCGCGATTTTCCTCGGGAAAGGGAAAGCCGAGCGGACGAGGGTTGATGTTCACGTCGCACTTGTGGTCGGGGATGTCGGCCACGGACAAAGCACGCACGAGCGTGTCGAAATGCTTCGGATTGTAGCCGCGACCGGGCTTGAAGACCTTCGGCCCGGCGAGACGGCCCGCTTTCAGGTCGTCGAAGTAGCCGAGGTAGTCCCGGCGATCATAACCGGGAGGCGGCGCGGTCAGGCGCACGGCATTCGCGGGGTCCTTGGTCAAACACAGCCGGTAGGTGTAGGCGGGCAAAGCATCGTCTCCCTCTCCAGTCGTGCCGTGGAGGAACTCGTGGCTCTGATAGTCGAAATAGATGACTCCGGCATGAGGTTCGTCGAAGTCGGCCTTCGACTCGCGACCAAGGCGAAAGCCCGCGCCTGCTGCGGTATACAAATCACCTTCGTAAGTGGCATCGACGAAGACTTTAGCGGTGAGAGGCTTCTCATCGCCATTTCGACGATTCACGAGGGTGATGCCGCGCAGCTTGTTCTCGGTGACTTGGGCCGCTTTAAGCCGCCAGCCTTTCCAAACGGTGATTTTCGGCTCTTTGGCGAGCATGGCCTCGAAGACCTTCTCCGCCACATGCGGCTCCGCGTAGTAGCCTTCCTGGCAGAGTTTCGTGCTCTCATGCTGCGGGCCGTATTTCGTGAGGTAGTGCTGATGCACGCCCGCGACGAACTCCTTGAAGAGACCGCCGATCATGGCGCGGTTCTCGATGTCGCTCTTGCCAAGGCCGCTCGTGGTCATCCCGCCGAGGTGGTCGTGGTATTCGACGAGCGTGACCTCGCGGCCCAGGCGAGCGGCGGAGATAGCTGCGGTGATGCCTCCGGGCGTGCCGCCATAGATGACGATGTCCTGAGCGGCAGATTGACCGCAAAGGAACACAAAGATCGCAAGGAACAGCTTTGGGATGGTCATGGCTTGGGAGCAGTGATCAAGGGTTTCTCCGGCATCTTCACCGCATCCACATCGCTGAGCTTCACCTTCAGCACCTCGACGGTTTGCTTGCCTCCAGCGAAGGCGATGAAGAGGCTGCCATCGTGCTCGATGACGTGCGGGTAGTCGATGTGACGACCGCCGACAAGGTAGAGCATCTTGGTGAAGACGAGACCGTCCTCGCTGATCGAGAGCGTGAGCGGATCACGCTTCTTCGGATTCGGGTTGGAGACGAGGACATAGCGGCCATCACGGAGACGGAGGCCGCTGATTTTGGACGTGGCATCGGGGAAGTTTGTCTTCACCGGGGTCGTCCAGGTGCGTCCATCGTCGGTGGAGAGGGATCGGTAAAGGAAGCCGCTGCGGCGGTTGTCGCGGAAGACGGCGGCGAGGCGGTTGTCCGGGAGAATCCACCAATCCGGCTCCTCGGCCTTGAGTTCGGCAGCGCTGCCGAGCACGGGAAAGGACTGCCAGTCATCGAGCGCCTTCACGCCGCCGACGAGGAAATGCACGCCGCTCTTCGAGTAGTCAAACATGCGGCGGGACATCATCCAGTCGCCGGTGCGCAGCTTGATGGGCGGGAAGTTGTTGATGGTGTTTTTGAAGACGAGACCCGCATCGCTCCATTCGCCCGTGCTTTTGTCGAAGCGGAAGGCGCGGAGTTCCAGGCTCTTCCCGAAAAAGCCCGCCGCCTCATCGAGCGAGGCGAGCGCGAGCAGTTCGCCTTCGCGTTTCCAGAAGCCGCGTGAGATCCAGCGCATGCCTTTATCCGTGTGGGTGGCGTAGTGCGGCGTAGTGGGGCCGGAGTTTGGCGGGACGGGCGTCATGAACTTCGGCCTGCTCCATTTCAAACCATCCGTGCTGGTGGCGAACTTCACCCGCTGGCCCACGCGATCCTCGATCCCCGGCCCATCGCTCCACATGGCCCAAAACTGGCCGTCGTGAAGGGCGAGGTAGTTGTGCTGGTTCACGCCGCCCGCTTTTTTATCGAGCTGGGTCGGATCGTTGGATTTCGCACGCACATCGCTGATGACGACTTGCTCGCTGGGCAACTTGGGGAGCGCCTGGAAGTCAAGCTGGTGCGGATTCTCCGGCAGCCAAGGTCCGGCGAGCATGAGGGGGGATTTTGTTGAAGCTGGCTCGGCGGCGCTCGCAGAGATGGTGCAAGCGATGAGGATGGCGAGTAGAGCGCGGGCAGGCATGGAGAAGTAGAGGTAAGTGTATTGAAGAGCCGGGATGGATAAGAATACGGAGAGTCAGCTCCAAAGCTCGTTGAAGAGCACCTGCTTTTCGGCTGCGGGCAGTGATGAGGCGGAAACGGCGTTCCAGGCTTGATTGATGTCAGCACGAGACCACGCCGAAGCGATCAACCGTGCCAGACGATGGCGAGTGTGACCGCAGAGAACCTGGGGCAGCAGGTTCAACGCGCGGCCGGGAGCGTGGGGAAGGTGTCGTTGAATCATGCGGGCAAGTTTCTGGGTGTGCTCGGTGGGTTCCGGATCGCTCATGTGCGGGGGCATCATCTCTGGGCGAGCCGCACCGGCAGCACGGGCTGTGTTTTCAGCGTTAGGCGCACATCATCGGCGAACTGATCGCCAAACCCCGCCTCGGTGCCTGTGGGAGTCTTCGGCTTGTGAACGACGAGATGAATCACCGCAAAATCCGCGCCCGGCGGCAGCAGCACCTTCGTCGTCACTGGCTGCCACATGGCTGGAGCTCCACCGAAGCTGTCGAAGGTGCCCGACCCGGCTGCCAGCGCCTCTTTTTGCGACAGCGGCCACTCGGCAGGCAGCGAATCCGGTGTGCCGGAGAAGGCATAAAGTCGGCAGATGAACTTCACCTTCTCCCCCGCTTTCTGCCGAGCATCCATGAACCGGGCGCTCAGCTCCAGCGTGGCCTCACCGGGGTCAGCGTCCGCCTTCAACGATCTCAAATCGACAAGCTGATACACATCGCAAGAAGCTGCGCCGTAGTTCGGAAGCGCGGGTTCCCGCTCCGCACGCACAAAACGTAGCGCCCGACTGCCTTCCACGGACGACTCCTCGACTGCCTCTGCCTCATCCCCGCTCCATTTACCAAACCCGGACGGAAAGCCCGAAGCCACGCGCCCCATCGTCTTTTCAAAGCTACCATCCACCAGCGCAAACAACCGCGAGGCCGTCGCGACCGCGCGTGGCATCACATAACCGAAGACGACCGACGTGCAGAACATGCCGAACACAATCCCCGCCGCCGCTGCGGTCAGTGGACGCCAAGCTAACCAAGGAGTGGCGGCAGGGCGCGGACTCTCTGGGAGGACGATGTCCGTTTGCAGTGAGGCGTGCATCATGGAGTGCAGCTCCGCCTCCTGCCAGAAGTGCTCACGATCCGCTGCGGAGTGCTGGAGGCGCTGCTCCAGCTCGGTGCGCTCGTTCGATGAGAGCAGACCATGCAGGTGAGCCGAGATGAGATGATCGAGACGTTCGTCGTTCATGAAATGGAAGGGGTTTGGGATGCGAGCTGGCGCTCAATGCACTCGCGTAGCGCCTTGCGGGCACGACTGAGGGCCACACTGACCGCCGCAGGCGTCCAGGACAGTCGTTGGGCGATCTCCTGCGGCTTGTGCTCGTCGCGATAAAACAAATCCACGATGCGCCGCGCCTGTGGGGCTAGCTTGTCGAGGCAATGCGGCAGCAGCGCGAGCCGCTGATCATCCCACGGCTCCACCGGAGCGCTGTCGGCGAGCGACTCCAGCACCGCATCCGAAAGCCTCTCCGCATGGCGCTGATGCGCCGTCTGCGCCTTCATCACCTGAAAGCGCGCAATTCGGAAGGCCCATGCCAGGAAGTTCGTGCCCGGATCAAAGTCCGCCGACTTCCGCTGCACGACGAGAAATGTCTCCTGCAGCACATCCTCCGCCGCCGCGAAGTCAGGCAGCAGCGCAAGGATGAAACCCTTGATCCGCGGCTGATGGCGGACAAAAAGCTGGAGCACCTGCTGGGTGTGGGAATCGGTCATGCGGAGAATGATACCGCGAGAAAGACAGACTTTAGCAAAGTAGGGTTTAGCCGCTTTCGCCCATTTGCCGTAATGCGCGATGGAGTGCCATCGCGCCCAGAGAGACTCTACTGTCGTGGAACGGCTGCTCATTCGACTTCATGCCGCTTGTCGAGGCTGGAGTAGTTCCGGCAGATGCCTAAGCGCGAACTGCGTGCCGATGTGAGCCGCTCCGTGCCAGGGAATCTCTTTCCATGATCCTAAGAAACCTTGGGTTGGCACACCACCAAGCAAATTCCATGAGAACGCAATTTTTTCGTTTCCCACTTTTTTGTTCCGAGACTGTGTTGAGTGTGGCTCGTTTTTTTGTCGCAATCCATTGATTGTCAGTATTTTGCAAACAGTTATCAGAGAGCTTAGCCCGAGCTTAGAGACGTGGAAATGATGGGAAAACAAGACTGGGCTGTGCGAACCGGAGATACATGTTCCCGCCAGACCATGCGGCTCCTCAGCGGCCAATGTGAACTCCGAGCCCGGCAATGAACACCGATGCTATCAATCGGTGATCGCCGAGTTCGCAGCATTTCAGCTTTTGCTGAATAGAGCTCTCGAAGTGTTTCAGTTGACGCCCCAGCCTTCGCATCTGCCCCATGTCGCTTCGATCCACACTCCGTACCGTTGGCCTCCTGGCTCACCCCATACGCTGGAGGATCATCGCGCTCCTCGTCGAACGGCCTCTGTGCGTGAGTGACCTTTCAGCAATCCTTG
>JBIKIA010000538.1:0-3769 GCA_044361885.1 Prosthecobacter sp.
CGCATGCTCGTGGATGCGCGCGAGATCGTAGAGGGCATCGAGCCGCTTCTGGGGATCGCTCTGATCGGCGAGCTGGATGTAAAAGGCTGCTGCACGCTCAGGGAAGCCTGCACGGAGGATGAGTTCAGCCACCTGCCGGACATGGGCAAAGTCGCCCGAGCGCAGCTTTCCGGCCTGTTCCCAGGCACGCACGGCGTCTTCATTTTTCTGCGCAGAGAGTGCCAGCGTGCCGAGCTTGAGCAGGACATCGACCTTGCGGGCATCGGTGTCGGGAAGCAGGTCGTTGAGCTGACTCATCCACTGGTGAGCCTTTGCGGAGTCACCGAGTTCCTGGGCCACGTCGGCCAGCCCTTGCAGAGCGATGGGCTTCTGAGCTTCCGCTCCAAGAACCTGCTCATAAGTTCCAGCGGCCTTCTTTAAATCACCCGACTTCCGGTGCAGATGACCAAGCACAAGCACCACCGAGGGATGCCGCTGCTGCTGGACTTGCGCCGTCACACTCTCAATCAGCAGGGCCGTGGCCTCGTGTTTCTCATAGAGTGCCCAGACCAGATCGAGAACGCGCCCATACTCCGGTTGGGATACGAGGAGAGAGAGGTACTCATTCGCCAGCCTCGTCTCCCGTTCCGCCCAGGCTAAAGGTGCCTCCTGGGCCTGAAGCGGGAACTCTCCGAGGGGCATGACTCCCAGCGCCACGGCAATGATGGCGCGCTGAATTGTGGTGGGGAGGACCGACATGCGCTGCAATTCTGGAATTAAGGCGAGACTATCACGCTGGCTCATAAGGGGCAACTCAGCGGTTTCCAAGTCAGGCAGAGCATGGTCTGAGCCGTTTGGCAGCTATCATCCGAAGTCATTATAGACCTTTGACTATCTTATATAGACTCACAGAGATGACATGCTTCGCTATTGCAAATTTGAGACGCAGAATATTGTGTTGTTATCAAAATTACGAATTTTGTATTTGAGAAACGCGGCATCTTTCATATTTAATAACCATATTCAATATGCCAATCACGATCAACAGTAGCCAATCAAACGCGAGGCCGCACTCCGGCTTTAGCTTGTTCGAAATGTTGATCGTGATTTCGATCTTGGGCATCATCGTCTCCCTCGCATTGCCGATCTTTAGCACCACCGAAGCCAGCCAGAAGGCTGCCAACAAGAGAAACGCTCAGACGATTTGCAGCGTGGCCACAGCCGCCAATGCGGCTGGAGTGGCAATCGCCTCGGGCACCAGTGACATCGTTGAGGTTCTCAGACGCCTGTCTGAAGGCGTTACTGTCACCCGAGGACCATTGTCAGGACGTGTCTTTAGAGTTCCTGCTATGAGCACGGAACTGCTGAATGGTGCCAGCAAGTTCATCACCCTAAGTGGCGACGGAGAATTAATCTACGACTCCAAGGGCTCGAATGTGAGAAGTATGTAGTTCGAGACTTCCGTTAGCGAAGCCTGGCGATTCACCCTCGAATCATCGGGGGGGATTTTTTGCCTGCTCCATGTTCAGCAGGAAGCGCAGGGTCACCTTGCCGAGCCTGCTGCTCTGCGTAGCGTCAGACGAATGTCCCATCCGCTTCCCCATGTCATCGCCCCCCGAACCATCATCGTCATGGGTGTCTGTGGCTGTGGGAAAACGCTGATCGGCACGCAGATTGCAGAGCGGCTCGGCGGGGTGTTTGAGGACGCGGATCATTTCCACTCGGCAGCGAACAAGACCAAGATGAACGAGGGCATCCCACTCACGGATGAAGATCGTTGGCCATGGTATGCCACACTGCGGGCACGGATCGAGGAGATGCGAGGCACGACGTCCGTGTATGTCCTGGCCTGCTCGGCACTGAAGGCGGTGTATCGCGAAAAGCTCCGCGCCGGGGATGATGCGGGCACGCTGGTCTTCGTGCATCTGCACGGAACTCACGAACTCATCTTCAGCCGCATGTCGGCTCGCGAAGGTCATTACATGCCTGTTAGTCTGCTCGATAGCCAGTTCGCCATCCTCGAAGAAACGCCGGATCTCCTCCAGGTGTCCATCGAAGGAACACCCGACGAGATCACCGAGGCGGCGCTGAGTAGTCTGCGCTAGACGATCCCCGCGCAAGAATTGCACTTTGCGGCATGGGTTTGACGCTGGCTCCATAAAGCCGTTAGCGTGGATTCATGGACGCCCAACCTCTCCGCACCTCCGTCATCGGCAGTTATCCTTTTCCCGGCTGGCTGGAGTTTGCCGCGCGGCATCTCGATCAGTTCGGAAGTGCGGATCTGAGCGAGATGCAAGACGACGCAGCCATGGTCGCCATTCAGGATCAGATCGCCGCCGGACTCGATGTCATCACCGATGGGGAGCAGACGCGTTTCGATTTCAATCTCTCCTTCTACGGATTCATCGAAGGCATCGCCCTGGAACCCGCCAGCCCACGCCGCTTTGGCCCTCCAGCGCATGATCAGCGTGGAAAACACGAGATCGTGAGCGAATTGCATGCGCCTCGTGGCCTGGGTGCGGTGGAGGAATATCAGCGCCTGAAGCGACTCGCCGGGAATACGGGCAAGCGCTTGAAAGTCAGCGTCCCCGGCCCCTACACGCTGAGCGGACGCCTCGCGCCGAATGCCCAATACAAGGACCGCTATGCCATCACCGAGGCGCTGCTGCCTATCGTGCGGAAGGAGATCGCCGATCTCGTCGCCGCAGGTGCGGAAGAGATCTGCGTCGATGAGCCGAGCATGAGCTGCTACGGCTTCCGTGAGGACACGCGCCGCTTCGTGGACATTTTTAACCGCACCGTCGAAAGCGGTTACGGTCAGGCCCGCATCTGCACGCACCTCTGCTTTGGCAACTTCAAAGGCCACCCCGTCGGTTACCGCAAATACGCGCCGCTCTTCCCCGCCTTCCTCGATCTGCATTGCGATGAAGTGCATGTCGAGATGGCGAACCGTGAGTATGCCGAGCTCGAAGTCATCGGCCAGATCGCCCGGCGAACGGATGTCGCCGTGGGCATCATTGATGTGAAGAGCTACTACATCGAGACCCCGCAGAACATCGCGGATGCCGTCCGCGCCTGCCTCGGATATGCTCCAGCGAATCGTCTCGTCTTCGCCCCCGACTGCGGGCTTAGCCAAACCGCCCGCTGGGCCGCAAAGCAGAAGCTCGCAAACATGGTGGCTGGCGTGGAGATGGTGAGGAAGAGCCTCTGATCACTCCACCACGCGCCGCACTACCTTGGAGCCATCCACCACGGAATCTGGTGGATGCATGAGCAGAGGCATTCCGACTTCCAGACCACTCAGCACCTCGGCCATTTTGCCGTCCGTGTGGTCGATCTGCACGGTCACTTTCATGGCTTTGTTCTCTTTCATAACAAAGGATTTCCACTCAGCACCTTCGCGGAAAAGGCTGCCGCTGGGTGCCAGCAGCACATCGTCGTCGTGCCAGACCGCCACGCGCACTTCCACGCGATAGCGATCTCCGAGCACCTTGGCTGAAGAGGGCAGGGGATCGAGATCACTAAGCACGATCACCCGCTGCTCCTCCACGCCGAGTGCCGACACCTTCGTGAAGGCCGCCGGCTCCACTCGCCGGACACGCGCTTTCAGCGGCACATTGCCGCCCCATTGATCCACCAGCACCTCAGCGCCTGGCTTCATGTTGACGGCATCGCGGGAGAGGATCTCCGCCTCGATTTCCAGATCCGCCGGATCACCGATCTCCAGGATCGGCGTGCCGGGCGTGACCATCATCGCGCTCTCCTGCTGCACTCTTAAAATACGCCCGCT
>JBIKIA010000540.1:0-3758 GCA_044361885.1 Prosthecobacter sp.
GCCTTGGCGTTCTTCGGGCGCATCAGCGGCACACCGACGAGACCTTGAATATTGGCGGCTCCGCGTCCGCCGACACCGATGAAGACGAGGTTCAGTTTTGAGTTTGGCGAACGAGCACTGGTGATGGCCGGAAAGCCAAGAGTACTGGCGGCTGCGAGGCTGGTTTGAGCGAGGAATCGACGGCGGGAAGTGGTCTGGCTGGGCATGGGACTGGAACGAGTCGCCGAGCCTTCCTCTTGCCAATGAACCACAGGATGAATCAAAGCGGAGCCGGTTTGGCACCTGTGGAAGTAAAGACAAGCACGCGATGCTCGGTGCAGAGGTCGAGGCCGTAGTCGAGGCCAAGCTCGAAGATGATCTTTTTTAGCTCGCGGAAGGTGGCGTAGGAGTCGGGATAAACGTAGATCGTGAGGTAGCGATTCTTGCCGACGAGGGCGGGCAGGAATTCGCGGAGGCGCGTGGCGTCACGCAGCGGCATCAGGCCCTGACCTGCCTGTGGTACGGCGGTGAAACTCTTGTCAGGACTGCCGACATGCTGGATGCCAGGGGCTGGATTGCCGCTGGCATCGAAGAGCGGGAAAACCTGCCCGTGCCTGACGATGATGGGGGCGGGTACTTTGCTGACCGTATGCTCACGAGGGAAGCGGAGTTTCTCAACCTTCAGTTGATCCACGCTTTCGAGTTCGAGCTGGAGGTCGGCGAGCTTCTTTTGGATCGCGGCTTGGTTCTGGCGGGCTGCTTCGGTGTCTTTGTTCATGACGCCGAGCTTCTTTTCCAAAGCCTGCTCCTGCTCGCGGAGGCGTGCCATTTCTTTGCCAGCATCGCGGATGATTTGATCGGCCTTTGCGGCGGCGAACTCATCCTGCTTGGCTCGTTCCTGGCGCTTTTGTTCAGCGGTCTTCTTCAGCGCTTGCAGCTCGGTGATGAGTGGGCGCGTGGAGGGATCGTCTTCGCTTCGAAGCTGGGCGCGCAGCTTTTGCAGGCCGTCGAGTTCGGCGCGGGCCTGCTCGATCTTCTTTTCCAAAAGGATGCCGGACTCGTGATCCACGACTTCGTTGGCGGGTTGCTTCTCAGGCTTCGGGCGGCTCAGCATCGCGAGAAGGCAGGCGATGAGGATGATGCCGCCGAAGACGTTGCACAGGGTGTCGAGCAGCAGCTCCAGGCTGTCCTGATTATTGGAGTGAAGACGGCGTTTCATGGCTTCACAGAGGCTGAATTGCTGAACTCGACATCCATGTCCTCGGGGATCACGTCATAGCCGATCTCGTAGCCTTCCTGGCGGGCGCGCTTGGTCAGCATCTCGAAGTGTGGCGAGCCGGAGGGCTTGAAGTAAAAGACAACGTAGTGAGTGGCTGGCGTGCTCTGGCGCAGGTAGTTGATGAGCTCATTCACGGAGCCGCTTCCTCCAGGGGTGCCATCGGTACGCTGGTAGCGGATGAGCGATGACTGCACGAGCACAAGGATGGGCTCCTTCTTGGTGCCTGAGCGCTCGGGGATGAGGCTGAGGACGTTCTTCCGCTCGCGTTTGCGCTTCAGGGAGCTTTGGGCGTCGATGACTTTCTTTTCTAGGTCGAGGATGTCTTTGTTGATGCCGGAGTAGAGCTTCTCGGCCTCATGCGCGGAGGCATTCATCTTTTCAAGACGGGAGAGGAGCTTGTCTTTCTCGGCACGAAGCTCGCGATCTTTTCCCGTGGCATCGGCATCACGATTCATGCCTGGCAGTGGCTTGGAGTCGAGTTCGGCGATGGTGCTGGTGAGCTGCCCGATCATGCGACGCAGCGTGGCGGCATCGTCTGACGGACGCTGCTGGTAGTCGGCCACCTTGTTTTTCTCCGAGACGATCTGAGCGAGCATGGATCGCAGCTCTTCTTCACGTTTCGCATACGGCTCGGCACCGGTGCCTTCGGTGAGCTTCTCATCCAAATTCAGCGCCAGGAAGAGCGCGAGCACAATGAGAAACCCGGAGGTGCCGGTGATGATGTCCTGAAAGGCAAAGAAGCTGATGCCACCGGACTGTCTGCCGAAGCGTGAGCGCATGGGTTACTGGCCGTTGAGCCGCAGTTTGCCCGCCACGTTCTTGTGGCAGATGTCGTTGCAGGCATCGAGAAATTCAGACTCGCGAGATTGCAGCCAACTGACGAGCAGTTGCAGAATGAGCGCACAGACGAGAGCCACGAGCGTGGTTTCAAAGGCAGTGGCAAGACCTCCTGTAACCATTTGAAGAGAGCCACGCAGAGCGGCCATGTCGCCGCCCGCCGCGAGCGTGCCGGCGAAGGCTCCGATGGCCTGACTGAGTCCCTGCACAGTGCCGATGAAGCCCAGCACAGGGATGGCCCAAAGGAAGCCCTGTGTGAGGGCGTAGCTGGAGGCGATCTGCGCTTCGTCGTTCTCTGCCTGGATCTTCAAAATGGCGGCCACATCGGCGGTGTGGCCGATGTTGTGCAGATTGGCGAGAGCGAGGTCGATGCGATTGAGCAGGATGAACTGATGCGGATCATCGACGATGGCGCTCATGCGCTCGCGCAGGGCACGGGCTGTGGAGGGCGTGAGTTCAAAGTCATGCTGCTGCGGCATGACGGGCAGTTTGAGCGCCCTAGCCTGAAGTTCAAACTTCCGCCATTTCATCAGCAGCATGGCCAGCGCCCAGAAGAAGAGGAACATCGTGGGATACGGGCATGGGCCGCGCTTTGTGAACATGTCATTGAACCAACCAGGGGCGAGGCCGAGATGGAGTGGGATGTAAAAGATCACGGTGAGCGCGAGTCCGATCAGGAAGGAGAGCCATTTGTTCGGCGAGGTGAATCGGCCAGCCGCAAAACCGATGCGGCGTTCGGGGTCCATGCGCGACCAGCTCAGGAGGAGCATGGGTGTAGAGGTAAAGGGATTGGGATCCATGGTCGAATGTGAGTTTTGAAGCTAGGCGTCGCCGATGGGGAAGACGCGGTAGAAGAGATCGGGGAAGAAGCAGGCGGTGATCACTGCAAAGCCAAGGGTGGTGTAGCTGATGATCAGCGCACCCAGCGCCAGACCACGGCCCTCGAGTGCGCTATGGCGCTCAAACTGCTGCAATGCCAAATGACCGAGCACGATGCCTGGCAGCCAGCTCACGAGATTAAGATAGGGAACAAAGCAGGCGCAACTCACCACGAAGGCTGCGACGGCGAGCCAACAGGTGGGGGCGAGATCGGCGGACGGATCGTCACCATTCTTTTGTGCATAAGAAGTGCGGAGTGAGTCGATGCCGCTCGTGCTTTTGACGAAAACTGGTGGTGGGTTGCCGAAGGGATTCGGTTTGGTCACCTGAGTGGCGAAGCCCAACGTGTGTCTTTCCTGCGGCGTGCGCTTGTCTTGCTCTTTCGGGCGTGAAGCCGCGCCGAGTTGTGCAGCCTGGCGTTCGAGTTCCACGGCATCCACCTGCTCAAGATAATCCCGGAGCGTCAGCCATTCACCGCTGAGGCAGATTCGGTAAAGGGAATGGATTTCACCGGAGTCGAGTCCCTCACGAATCTGCGCAAGCGTCCATGGACCGACAGTGCGGCCTCGCCATTGGAGCTGGTGCTGGGATTCACTCATGGGTTCAAGAAGGGTGATTCGCTCGTGGTGGACTCGGTTTTATCTGAAGACACGCCAGAGATGCTGGTGCGGTAGGTTTCGAGAAGCTGCTGTCGATCCAAAGGTAAAAACAGCACGGGACTCAGTGGCAACGCATCGGTGGGTGCAGTCCTGGCATCGGTGGCAATGAGCAACGGACCTGATTT
>JBIKIA010000541.1:0-3750 GCA_044361885.1 Prosthecobacter sp.
GAAGGAAGGCGATGAGTTCACGGTGGAGACCATCGCCAGCCTGAACAGCATTGATGTGAACGCCTCCGTGCGCACGATTGCGTCACGCTGGAATGGCGGGAAAGACAGTTTGGAAGCCTTTGGCTGGAGCCTCGGTGTGACTGGTGAAAAATCACGCTACAAGCCACGCAACGTGATCATTCAAGTCGTCGGAGAGGATGAGAACGCGAACATCGGCTATCAGGTCGTGCCGTCGAACATCCACATCGAGCTGGGCCGCCGTTATCACATCGCCGCGCGTGTTTCCTGCGTTGGGCACAATGTCACCTTCACCGTGCGCGATCTCGACACGCCTGGAGCCGCCGTGCAATCCGCCGTAGTGCCGATGGACATTCGCTCGAAGCTCAGCATGGGCGCCTCACAACTTGTAATCGGCGGTTTGAACAAACGTGCGCCATCGCATCAGTGGGACGGTCAGATCGAAGCTCTGCGCATCGTCAGCGGCGCTCTCGCGGACAAGGTGCTCAGCGCTGATCCCGAGAAGTGGAGCGCGGGTCTCGTCACCTGGCGCAGCGCCGATCCGCTGACCTCGCAGTTCGCCTGGAACGGCTCCGATACGAAGACCGTCGAAGCGGATGATCCCTATCGACAAGCAATGAACGACCTCTGCCAGATCCTTCTCAACACGAACGAGTTCTTCTACCTCCACTAAGACCATGAACTGCAACCGATTCGACCTTCCCAACACGCGTCGTGAGTTCCTGCAAACCGCAGGCTGCGGCTTTGGTGCCGTGGCTTTGGCCGCACTGATGGGCAACCAAGCTCAGGCGGCTCCCGTGCGTCTGCCGCAGCGCGTCGCGAAGGCCAAGAGCGTCATCTTCCTTTTCATGGAAGGCGGCCCGAGCCATCTCGACACCTTTGATTACAAGCTGCTGCTGAACAAACTCGCCGGTCAATCACTGCCAGCGAGCTTCAAGCCGCCGATCACCGCGATGGGCGAATCGAAGTCGCCGCTGCTCGAATGCAAACGCACCTGGAAACAACACGGCCAGGGTGGCCTGTGGATCTCTGATTGGTTCAACAACGTCGCGCAACATGCCGATGACCTCGCGGTGATCCATTCTTGCGCCTCCAGCGGCATCAATCACGCGGGCGGTGTGTGCTCGATGAACACGGGCTCCGTATTTGGCGGTCGTCCCTCGCTTGGCGCGTGGGCGCAGTATGGACTCGGGACCGAGAACCACAACTTGCCCGGCTTTGTCGTCATCAAGGACAGCGAGGCCACGGTGGTGAACGGCGTGCGCAATTGGGGCAATGGCTTTATGCCTGCCGTCTATCAGGGCGTCGAATTCAACTCCGACGGCACGCCGATCAAGTATCTCGACAACCCCAAAGGCGTGGATCGCAAACGCCAGCGCGACAAGCTGGATCTGCTCGGCGCACTGAATCGAGAATACGGTGCCAAGCGTGCCAGCAACACCGAACTCGATGCCCGCATCAAAGGCTACGAACTCGCTTATCAAATGCAGGCCGAGGCGCCCGAGGCCGTGGATCTCAGCAAGGAAACCGAAGCCACGAAAAAGCTCTACGGCATGGACAACGAGGCCACGGCTGTCTATGGCCGCAACTGCCTGCTCGCGCGTCGCCTCATCGAAAACGGTGTGCGCTTTGTGCAGCTCTACAGCGGCGCTGGCAGCAAATGGGACAGCCACAAGGGCATCGAAGTGAATCACTCGAAGCTCTGCAACGCCGTCGATAAACCCATCGCCGGACTCCTCGCCGATCTGAAAGCTCGTGGCATGTTGGACGAGACGCTCGTCATCTGGGGCGGCGAGTTCGGCCGCACTCCGATGAGCGAACAAGGTGATGGCCGGGATCACAATCCAACGGGATTCACCATGTGGATGGCCGGTGGCGGCGTCAAAGGCGGGCAGACCTATGGTGCCACCGACGACCTCGGTTTGTATGCCGTGGAAGATCGTCTACACGTCCACGACCTGCACGCCACGATCATGTATTTGATGGGACTGGATCACACGAAGCTCACCTACAACCACAAAGGCCTGCCAGAGCGCATCGACCAGAACGAAGGGCATCCCTTCACACGGCTGCTGGGAGCGTGATGGGTGGGAAATGGTGGGCGGGTTTTCTTCGTGTTCGCATTTCAGCAAGACCACAATCGGCTTGCCCGTTCTGTGCGGCCCTCCATCATCCGCCCCTCATGCTGCGCCCAACCCTCGCCTTGCTTGCCCTCGCTGGTCTCTCCTTCACCGTCTTCGCTGCGAAGCCGGACAAACCCAAGAAGGCCAGCAACTATGCCGTTGGCAAACCGGCCTTCACCCCTGACCCGAAGACGCCTGCCTTTGATGCCGCAAAGGTGACGCCTGAGCATCTCGAGACGAGCATGTTCAAAGTGCCCGAAGGACTGGAGATAAGTGTCTGGGCCACCTCGCCGATGCTTTTTAATCCAGCAAACATGGATGTCGATGCCGCTGGCCGCATCTGGGTGGCGGAAGGGATCAACTACCGCCGTCATAGCGGGCGCAGTCGGGAAGGGGATGCCATCCGTGTGCTGGAGGACAAAGACGGCGATGGTAAGGCGGACAGTAGCCACGTCTTCGTGCGGGAAAAGGAACTCGAATGCCCGCTCGGGGTCGCCGTTTTCGACAATGTGGTGCTCGTCTCCAACGCGCCAAACATCATCAAGTATGTGGATGTGAACCGAGATCTGAAGTTCGACCCAGCCGTCGATACGCGTGAAGTATTCCTCAGTGGCTTCGAGCAGCAGCAGCACGATCACAGCCTGCACAGCGTCTATGCTGGCCCTGATGGGCGCTGGTATTTCAGTAATGGCAACTGTGGCGCCATGTTCAGCGACAAAAGCGGCAACACTTTCCGCATCGGCGGCGCTTATCTGAACAATCCCTACACCGGCGAAAAGAGCGACGATGGGCATGTCTATACCGGCGGCTTTACGGCCAGTATCGATCCCAGCGGCCACGGAGCACGCGTGCTCGGTCATGGCTACCGCAACAGCTACGAAGGAGTAAAGAACTCCTTCGGTGACATGTATTTGAACGACAATGACGATCCACCAGCCTGTCGTGTCAGCCATCTCATCGAAGGCGGTTCCTTCGGCTTCTTCTCCACTGATGGCAAACGCCAGTGGCGTGCGGACAAGCGTCCTGGACAGACCATTCCCACGGCGGAATGGCGTCAGGATGATCCAGGTAGCATTCCTGCGGGCGACGTATATGGCGGCGGCGCGCCCACCGGCATGGCATTCTATGAAAATGGGGCGCTCGGTGAAAAGTGGAACGGTCTTCTCCTGAGCTGCGAAACGGGGCGCAATGTCATCTTTGGCTATCTGCCAAAGCCCGATGGCGCTGGTATGAAGCTGGAGCGCATCGACTTCTGCACCACAAACACCAGCGGCGTCTTCAAAGGCAGCGACTTCGTCGGCGGCAGCAACAACATGTCCGATGAGCGCAAGACACTCTTCCGCCCCAGCGATGTCTGCGTCGGCACCGATGGTGCGATCTACGTCGCCGACTGGTTTGATAAACGCACTGGCGGCCATCAGGACACCGATGAAACTTGCAGCGGCACCATTTACCGTATCATCGCCAAAGGTTCCAAGCCCACGTCGCCGAAGCACAATATCGACAGCGTCGAAGGCCAGATCGCTGCGCTCAAATCACCGGCCACGAACATCCGCCACTTCGCCTTCACCCGACTGAAGGAAAAGGCAGGCGAGTCAGCCAAAGTCGT
>JBIKIA010000085.1:0-12373 GCA_044361885.1 Prosthecobacter sp.
TGAGTGTGGCATTCCCATAGAGGCTGAGGGAACCGATGCGGCTGACGTTGTCGGTGCCTTTGAGGGCATCGTAGGCGCCGATCATGTCGAACTGGAAGGCTCCGTCCCAGCCGTAGTTGACGGTGCGACCGACGTTGCGCAGCTCCAGGCTGCCTGTGCCTGCGCCGACTGTGCCGCCGAATTTGTTATCCAGGTCGATGAGGAAGAGGCTGGTGTCCCAGTTGATCCAGGACTTCGGCTGGCCGCGATACCCGATCTCGTAGCTCCAGCCGGCGTTGGGCTCGGCATCGGAGGTGAAGGTGTCGGTCGTGGTCGGGACGACGAGGGACTCGGTGAAGATGGTGGTGCGGTAGCTCTGGGAGACGTTGGCGTAGAGCTGTGTCTCGTGGTCCATGTCATAGGCGATGCCGAGGCCGAAGAGCGGCTGGGGATCAAACTTGCTCTTGCTGCGGCCCGTGGTCTTTAAACCGGTGGCTGGGGAGTAGTTTTGGGTGGTGACGTCTTGATTGATCAGCTCCATGCGGAAGCCGGGAGTGATGGAGAGGCGGCCAAAGGTGAATTTGTTTTCCACGAAGAAGGAGCCGTACGTGAGGTCACGCTCGGAGTAGGCGGTGGTCCTGCCGCTTTCGGCGTCGCGGCTGAAACCGCGCTGGTCTTCACGTGGGGAGTGGTTGTAGTAGAACTGCATCCCGGCGGCGAGGGTGTGCTCTCCACCCAATGCCTGCCAGTCGTGGCGGATGCGGGGTTCGATGCCGAAGGTGTAGAATTCCTGGTTCTCGATGCTGTTCGTGTTCGCCGCCGCTCCGGTGGGCAAGGCACCGAAGGCCCCACCTCGCTGACGTTTGCTCCAGCGCTGGTAGTAGCCGCCCCAGGTCTTGATGCTGAGTTCGGTGCTAGGGGAAAACTTGTGCTGGAGTTCCAGTGATCCGGCATAGCGACGGAGGCGGAACTCATCGTGGAAGCGGGTGGTTTTGTCGGGATTGCGGGCGAAGTCGCGGGCATTCAGACCGCCAGGTTCGCCGTGCTGCTCTTCGTAACCATCCAGGGCGAGAATCCAGCGCGTGTCGGCATCCACATCCCAGGCGAGTTTGAAATGACCGCCGGTGAGGCTGTATTCGCTATTCGCCTCGCGGAAGCCATCGGCCTCGCGGTGGTTGAAGTAGCCGTAGTAGCCGACGGGGCCGAGCGTGCCGGTGACGGCGGTGTAGTTCAGGAAGAGGTCATCGGAGCCGAGGATGTTCTGCGTGCGGAAGGAGAAGGGCGTGTTCCGGTCCGGCATGTAGGTGATGTAGTTCAGCGCTCCAGCAGGCTGCGCGCCATACATGAGGCTGCTGCCGCCGCGCACAAACTCGATGCGGTCCACCACGTCGAGCGGCGGGGTGTAGTAAGCCTCGGGGTAGCCAAAGGGGTCGGCATGGATGGGGATGCCGTCTTTCATCACCTGGATGAACTGCATGCGATGCGGCTCGCCGATACCTCGGTAGCCCATGCTCACTAGCGGGGTGGTTTCCTCGGAGAAAAGCAGGCCCGGAGTGAGGGCGAGTGCCTGGCGGTAGTTGTTCGCCTGGATCTTCGGCTGCGAATCGAGATCGATGACGGTGGCGCGCTTGCCCGCGAAGATCTTGGTGCCTTCGACTGGGAGGAGGAAGGGATTTTGCACCACGGAGTCGTTCTCGGACTCGCCATAGACCATGATGGTGTCGAGCGTAGTCGAAGCTTCGCTAGTGGCAGCGGGGGCGGTGTCCTGGGCGCTCAAAGGCAGGGCCGACAAGGCAAGGAGGGAGGCGAGAAGACGTTTGTTCATGGCAGTTAGTGAGACGATGTCTCATCGATGTGCGCGCTTTAGTGCAATTGAGAACCATGCGCAACAGAATTTATGCGAACTTGTCGCAATAGGCCGCGCACCCCGAATTTGCCCTTGTGACAGCACGTCGCCCCATGCAGCCTTCGGCCCGTGTTATCTTCGATCCGAGTTTCCTCTTTCCTCCTCGCCGCCGCACTGCTCACGGGCTGCGGGTTGATGCCGCCACTAGGAGCAAAACGTCTCGAAAGTGATATAGCCGGGGTGAAGGGAGTCGCCCCTGACAAGTGGTCAGCGCTGCCCAAGATCGCGCCAAAGGCGGCGACAGGATGGTTGGCCGACTACAACAGCCCTGCACTTCGGCAACTCGTGGATCGGGCCATCACAGCGAACCCAGATCTGAAAGCGGCATCGGCACGTGTTACCCAAGCACAGGCGGAAACGGTGCAAGCGGGCGCTGCGCTGCTACCGAGCATCAGTGGCAATTTCGCCGCCAGCCGCCAGCAGACGCCGGCGGACCAGCGCTTTTCCGGGCTGAACTTCATCAACAACCGCTTCCGTCTGCCGCTGAATGTGAGCTGGGAGGTCGATCTCTGGGGCCGGGTGGCCGACGAGCGAGGGGCGGCAAAGTCGCGTCGTTTTGCCGCTGAGGAGGATTTTCATGCCGCCCGACTGTCGATGGCGGCGAGCGCAGTGCGAACCGCTGTCACACTGGCCGAGGCACAGTCATTGCTGGCTCTGGCCGAGCAAAACGTGAGCACCCGACGTGTGCAACTCGGCATCTTGGAAAAGCAGATGGAGCGGGGCCTGGAGCCGGATCGGGCGGCACTCGATGTCTCGCTCGGGCGGGCCGATCTGGCGCGGGCGGAGGCTACCGTGCAGCAGCGAAGAGCAGCGGCGGACCAGTCCCGCCGTGCCCTGGAAGTGCTCATGGGCGGCTATCCTGCCGGAGCAGAAAAAGGACTGACCAGCCTGCCCCATTTGAGTCGTCAAATCCCCGTAGGATTGCCTTCGGAACTGCTGCTGCGCCGGCCAGATCTGCGGGCGGCGGAGAGGCGGCTGGAGTCGGCGCTGAAGCTGGAAAGTTCGGCAAAGAAGGCTTTCCTCCCGAGCATCCGGCTGACTGGCGATTATGGGCGCACATCGGCGGATATTGACGATCTCATGGAGCCTGAGACGGCCATGTGGAGCATCGCCAGCAGCATCACCCAGAGTGTGTTTCAGGGCGGGCGGATCGTCGCTTCGGTGAAGCTGGCCCGGGCGCGGTATGAGGAGCAGCTCCAGACCTACACCAGCAGCGTGCTCACCGCCTTCCGGGAGGTGGAGACAGCTCTCGCCGCTGACGCGTTTTTGCGTGATCAGGCCGCCGCTTTAAGCCGGTCTGCCGTGGAGGCCGAGCGGGCGGAGGGGCTGGCACTCGGGCAGTATGAAAAAGGTCTGACGGATGTGCTGACACTGCTGGATGCGAGGCAACGTGCCTTTGATTCGCGCAGTGCCTTCATTGATGTTCAGGCCCGGCGTCTGCGGAACCGCGCCGACCTGCATCTGGCCCTGGGTGGCGAGTTTTGAGAGATGTAGTCAGAAATGCTCCGCATTGGATTAGAATCGGATAGAGAAGAGGATTTTTGCCCTGCTACTGAGAAAAAAGCTTCTCATCTGGCACACGCTATGCTCTATCAGAAACTGCTCCCTGCGGGAGGATCATCTCCGAACGCCGAGCACTCTAAAATCCAAGTCGAATACAACCATGGCCAAATACAAACTCGAATACATCTGGCTCGACGGCTATGAGCCCGTCCGCAACCTCCGCAGCAAGACTCAACTCAAGGACTTCGCCAGCTTCCCGAAGCTCGAAGAACTCCCAGATTGGGGCTTTGACGGTTCCTCCACTCAGCAGGCTCCTGGTGGCAGTTCCGACTGCGTTCTGAAGCCAGTCGCCCTTTATCCAGACAGCACCCGCAAGAATGGCGTTCTCGTCATGTGCGAAGTCTATACCGCCGATGGCACCCCCCATGCCTCCAATGACCGTGCCACCATCCTCGACGATTCTGACGCCTGGTTCGGCTTTGAGCAGGAATACTTCCTCTATCAGGACGGTCGCCCCCTCGGCTTCCCCGAGAACGGCTACCCAGCTCCCCAGGGTCCCTACTACACGGGCGTGGGGTACAAGAACGTGGGCGACATCGCCCGTCAGATCGTCGAAGAACACCTCGACATCTGTCTCGACGCCGGCATCAACCACGAAGGCATCAACGCCGAAGTGGCCAAGGGTCAGTGGGAATTCCAGATCTTCGGCAAAGGCTCCAAGACCTGTGCTGATCAGGTGTGGGTGGCCCGCTACATCCTGAACCGTCTTTGCGAGAAATACGGCATCGATGTCGAGTATCACTGCAAGCCTCTCGGTGCCACCGACTGGAACGGTTCCGGCATGCATGCCAACTTCTCCACCAAGCACATGCGTGAAGTCGGCGGCGAAGCCTACTTCCTCGCCCTCATGGCTCAGTTCGAGAAGAACTGCATGGAGCACATCGCCGTTTATGGTCCTGACAATCACATGCGCCTCACCGGTCTGCATGAAACCCAGGCCATCGACAAATTCTCCTGGGGTATCGCTGACCGTGGTGCCTCCGTTCGCGTTCCTCACAGCTTCAAGAAAAACGACTGGAAGGGCTACCTAGAAGATCGCCGTCCGAACAGCCAGGGCAATCCATACCAGATCGCCTCACGCATTCTCAAGACCATTTCAGAAGTGGCGAAATAAGCCCATTCTGGAATCTCAAGCCAGTCTCCCTATCGAGCGCCGCCTGGAAACAGGCGGCGTTTTTTTCGGCCTTCCCTTTCAGTCCAGAAACGAAAACGCCCCGCTCTGAAGACAGGGCGAGGCGCTGAATTTCAAAACAAAGTGGCGAACGGTAAACGCTAAGTTTATCGGCGTCGGTGCTTATTCCCGATCACTTATGGTGATACCATGAATCAGAGCAAAATGGCGCATTGCGCGCCCTTTTATGAATCGAGAAAGGCGGGGTTTATTGCTGGCCATCAACGTTTTAAGTTTCGCTAAGTGCACTGTTTGCCTGGCATCTTTTTGAATGGCTGCCACGGGCATGCGAGTCTGCGGAGAAACCCGGAAAACTGGCACAATGGCGGAAAGAACTGCTGGCAGCCATCGCCAACGTGACGAACCCACATCGACCGGAACGGCAAGAACCACGAGCCAAGAAACGAAGACCGAAAACGCACCAGTTTTTGACCAAACCCCCGCCACGAGTTCCAAGAAATCCCCCACCGCGAAAAATATCGCAAAGCCGCTTAATCATGTGCCATTCATGCCTAGCATCTTTTTTGATTTCCACGACCAGATATGGCCGGTGAGGTCCTGGACGAAGCGGCTGACATTCTGCGCCTGCGCGACGGTGGAACCACCGATGAGCAGGCAGGTGATGAAGGTCAGGAAACAGGGACGAGAGAGTGCGGAGGAGGTCATGAGGATGCTCGGGTGCATCGGTGCCTTCGGATTTACCGGAACGGAGTTGCAGAGTGTGTGAAAAAAGTCCCGCACCTCCCCGGAAAAGCACACGGCTGCCTGGAGCAGCTTCCATGCACAGAGACGCAACGTGACAAAGCTTTCGGGCAACTGCTACGGCCTCTGGAAATTGAGCTCGCCCGTGCTTTTCTCCGTGCCGGTCATGGGTGGCAGAAGGTAGTGGCCGTCTCCGATGAGCGCATCCTGGCTATCAGTAGGCTGGCGGAGGACGCCTCTGAAGATCACCGGACGCTTGAGGGCTCCATCAATGAGCTCAAAGCTGCCGGTGAAGGTGCCATTGGTGGCATTGAAAGTTGCGACCTTCCATTTTGTTAGGTTGACCGAGGGCGTGTGAACGCTGACTGCATTGGCAGCGTTGAGCGCCAGGCGTGTGGGCAGGCTGGCGTTCGCACTGCTTCCGGTGGCACTGTGAGCCACCGCAAAGTTAGGCAGGCCCAGGCCCAGACGCTGCATCAAGGTCACCGCCGGAGTGCCCCTGGCCGCAGCTGCGGGTTTCTGCCAGGGGTCCAGCATCAGCACGGATGTGACTGGACCAAATCCGCCCCGATAGCTGGCGTCCGTGCCGCGACCGGATTTTTTCCACGTCATGCCAGAGGCGCCCACATGGCGGCGTCCTACCACGACAGGATGCGGCATCAAGCGAAAGCCGCCCGCCATGAAGGACTGCGGACGGGGCAGAAACTTTGGGGTGGTGCCGGGACGGCTACCTGAGAGGGATGCCGGGGGAGCGGGATCAAGATAGGGCTGGACGAACAACCGGTAGCCGGGGTGGATCCTCTCATCCGGCGCGATGGCACAGGTAAAGCCTGTACCGTCTCCCAGCTTGCCGGCGAGTGTCAGCACACCTTTGTCGCTGATGACAGCAGTGGCCCAGCCTGCGCCGCCGGGCACATCCGGCCCGGCCGGCAGCGCTGGCTCCAGCACCACTGTGTGGGCACCGGCGTGGCCTGCCTTCGCGGCACTGCGTTTCTGCCCGTCATCCGCGCTGCCCAAGGCCGTGCCAGCATAGGTGACACCTGTGTTGAAGGCGCCTCTCAAAGGCAGGGTGAACTGGATTGCATACGGAAGGCCAGACCTCATCGTCATGGCACTGCCGGAGGCCTGCTCCAGCGCCGGGTCCGTGATAAGGCTGCCTGCAAAGGGCACGGGTGAGCTTTCTGCACTGGTGTACAGGCTGGCCGTGAAAGCGGTGCTGGAAGAGGCCACGGAGAGGCTGAGCTTGCCGACCGGTAAACGGGCTACGTCCATGAGCAGGGCCTCATAGCCCGCGGCGAAGCTCTCCACCACCAGCGTGCCAGGCGGGTAGATCAGCGTGTAGTTTTGCGCCTCGCCACCGCCGCCTGTGATCACATACTCCCCACCCGGGCTGGTCGTCGTGGCCGTGGTCTTTAATACCGGCAGGCGGGTCACGACAGCCTCCGTGTCCACACCACGAAATCCTGTGATCTTATAAGTCAGGCCTGGATTGGGCTGGCCGGCGAACTTCCGCTGGTCGTCCGGAATGACATAAAGCGGCGCCTTGGTGATGAGCAGGGTGGCGGTCTTTTTGACTCCATGCTGCACACAGGTCACGAGGTAGCTGCCAGCAGCGGTCGGCGCATCCGGTCCGGTGATGCCATCCACCTTGTAGCTGAACTCCACGGTGCTTGTGCTAAAGGTGGAAACCGGCTTGGGCTTGCCATCATACATCTGCACTAAATTGATCAGGTCAAAAGATCCAGGGTTGTTCTTGAGCGTGATCGTCCGCAAGACGGGCACTGCTGGAGCATAGAGATCATTGCCGGCCTGGGTGACCTCCACCCTGGCAGCGCCGGCGGCGTGGAGATACAGGTCATTTTCACTGAGGCTGCCCGCGCCTCCCAGCACGCGGAAGGTCACCGGAAGCCCGGAGGTGCTGGACGCATTCAGTGAAAACGGGCTCTGCTGCACATAAAGAGATGCAGGAGGATTGAAAGTGATCGTCTGGCGGCGCCGCCTGTCCAGCCCGGCAGTGCCACTGATCGCATACACAAAGTTGGGCATGGCCGGATCATCACTGGCGATGCTCACCAAGGCGCTGCGCAAGCCCGGCATCTTCGGATCAAAGGCGATCTCAAAAGTGCTGCCGCCTGAACTAACCAAAGTTGTGCCAGGAATGGAGATCACTTTAAAGTCCTCCGCGGCATCCCCCGTGATCCGCACCACCGGTGTGCCAGTGAGCTGAAGGGCGTCGATCCCCGAATTCACCAGGGTATAGCGGCGCGTGACCTGCTGGTGGAGCAGCGGCACCGTCCCAAAGTCCGTATGATCAGCAAGGGAAGGTGTGAAATCCCCGCTGGTGATGCCCACGCCATTACCGCTGAGCCTCATGTCCGCGAGGAGGGTGATGGTGAACAACTGCGACCCGCTGGAGTCGAGACCACCGTAGTCCGTCCCGCCATTGTCCACGGCAATGACGCTCACCTTGGCGGTGCCGCAGGCGGTGGGCCGCGGGGTAAAGGTGAGCCTGCCACTCGCGTCGATCGCAGGTTGAGTGCTGAAAAGCGCCTCATTGTCATTCGTGATGGCCAGGGTCACGCTCTGTCCTGACTCATGCGGCGGTCCCGGGGAGATCTGGGTGACAAAGCTGTCCATGCTCACGGGGCCATGATCAGCCATGACGGAGATATTGTGGAGCACCGCCCGCGAGGTGTGAAGCAGGCCGATGAATGAACCTGCCAGCTGACTCCCGTCTGCCGACCACGCGAACGACCACCCAAATGGATTCGCTGACGACGCTGTCCAGGTCACCCCGAAATCCGCCGAGAGGTAAGTCTTGTAATCCGCTCCAGCCGCGACCAGCCGCGACCCGTCCGCTGATGACACGACGAGCCCGGCAGCCATGCTGCCTAGTTGCCTGTTCCAGCTCACACCGGAGTCGGTCGAAGTGTAGATCCAGCCATTGTTCGTGGCGGCAAGCTTGGTCCCATCCGCAGAGGAGGTGAGGTATTTCCAGCTCTCCTGAGGTCCCCGCCTTGTCCACGTCACTCCGGTATCCGTGGAGGTGTACACATAGCCATAATCTTCGCCGGCCACCAGCTTTGTCCCGTCTGCCGAGGAGGCGACGGAGGACCAGTCCCGGTTGACATCTCGCGCTGTCCAGGTCACTCCGGCATCGTCAGAGGTGTAGAGCCGGCCATCCCTATGAGAAGTGTAAAAGTCACGGGTGTGGGAAGCCACGGCGGCCAGTTTCATGCCGTCCGCGGAGGAGGCGATCGAAACCCAATTGTGGTTAGGTCCGCGCGCTGTCCAGGTCAGCCCGGAGTCGGTGGAGGTGTGAATCTGGCCTTGGTAGGCCGCCGCAGCCAGCCTGGTGCCGTCTGCTGAGGAGGTGATGCGACTCCACTCCTGGGAGGTGCTCTCCCGCGCTGTCCAGGTCATCCCGGAATCGGTGGAGGTGTAGATCCGGCCGCCTCGCATCGCCGCGGCGAGCTTTGTCCCGTCCGCTGAAGAGGCGATGGGCCTCCACGACCTATAGGGTGCTCCCGATGACACGAGTCCATCAATGGTGGGTGCGCCCGATTGCCGGGGTGTCCAGATCTCCCCCGCCGAAGGGCCTCCGCTCGCCGGCAGGGTGAAAGTGGGGGGAACGTTGGGAATCACGTATTTGAACAGGGTGTTGGCCGCATTGGTGCCTCCCGGAGTGGTCACTTCCACACTGGCCATGCCCGGGGTGACCTGCGGAGGTGTGACGCATACCAGGGTGTTGTCATTGACCAGACCGAAACTGACCGCGTTTATGCCACCGATCGTGACGCGAGACACTCCGGTGAACTCACTGCCGGTGATGGTCATGGTGGCGCCGCCCTCAATCCGTCCCCACACAGGCGAGACCGCGGCAACTACCGGAGTGACATATTCACCAAACACGGTGACCGTCCCGATGCCAAGCGGATCCCAGTAATAGATGGCGTTGTGGGGGGCGCCCGCCACGAACATCTCCGGCGAAACGGCGACCGAACGACCGAAGGCACGCTGGCTTCCAATCTGGCCAGCCTTCAGATAAAGCTCCTGGCTCCAGGTGGAACCACGGCGCTTGAAGGCATAGGCGGCTCCTCTGCCCGAGGCGGAGTTGGTCACCGTGCCATTCACCCCGGTCGCGCTGCCGTCCTCTCCGGGTGAGCCTACAAGCACAGTGTCCTCCCAAATGGCCACGGAGTGGCCGAAATTATCATCGGCAGAGACTTCACCAGCCTTCAGATAGGCTTGCTGCGCCCAGAGTCCGCCATCACGCACAAAAACATAGGCAGCTCCCGCGCTTGCCTTGGTCAAATCATGGATGCCGTTCACCCCTGTGGCGCTGCCATCCTCCTCCGGTTCCCCCACTACCAGAGTGTCTCCGTAGATCGCGACTGAGAAGCCGAAATAGTTTCGAAACCCCCCGTGGCTGGGTTTCAGATAAGCTTGATGGCTCCATACCGCGCCGTTGCGCACAAAGACATAGGCAGCCCCTGCGTACGGCAGGTCCTCGCTCTCCACGCCATTGACGCCTGTTGCCGTGCCATCCTCCCCCAATGCGCCCACCACCACGGTGTCTCCAGAAACCGCCACCGCAGAGCCAAACAAATCATACTCAGAAACCTGGCGCGCCTTCAAGTAGGCCTGCTGGCTCCACACCGGGCTCAAGGTGGTGCCGGTGCGCAGAAAAACATAGGCCGCGCCGGCGTCCGTGACAGCTTCATTCACCGTTCCATTCACAACTGGTGAGCTGCCGTCCTCGCTGCTTGCACCGACGACGACGGTGTCGCCTGAGATGGACACTGAGCTGCCAAAATTGTCTCCCACGCTGATCTGGGCTGCCTTCAGGGAGGCCTGTAGGATCCATCCTGTCACATACCGCCTGAACACGTAAGCCACGCCCGCATCTTTTACTTCCTGATCCGGTACACCGTTGATGCCCGGCACCTTCAAGTCCCTCAAAGGAGCACCCACGATCATTGTGGTCTCGGAGATGGCCACGGACAATCCGAAGCGGTCACCGGCGGTGATCTGCGGGGCCTTCACATACGCGTCCTGAAACCAGCGCTTTTCCCGGCGCTCGAAGACATAGACCGCCCCGGCATTCACCGCACCCTCGTTGTCACTATTGTTCCATGAATAGTTCAACTGGTGGCCGTCTTCATTAGGGGCGCCCACCACCACGATGTTCCCGGCCACGCCCACCGACCATCCAAACCAGTCGTCGATCCCCTCGTTGCCAGCCCTTAGGAGGGCGCTCTGCGCGATCGGATCAATGGTTAAGGGATACCTGGCGCCGCGGTCATCATAACGGACGGCGAAACCTTCCGCAGTGGATTCAAAGCTTGTGGGAACGATCTTTCCTGTGGCGTCCCAGGCCTTGAGCCCGGAGTACGTGATCTGCCCCCCGAAGCTGACACTCTGCGCAGACACATCAGGCTTCAGGCCTCCGCGCATCCTGAGCCGGATCTGCGCAGGAGCCGTGAGCGTCCACCCCTGCTCCAAACCGCGTGCGTCATTGACGAACCACTCTGTCACCGCCGCGCTGCGCCGGGCTTCCAAACGGTTCGCGCCGCGTTTCAGCACGGACAACTTCTGGTCCGGCAGAGCACCCTCCGTCTCCAGTTCCAGCCCCCACTCCCAGCCACCGCCCTCCGGGCGCACGGTGAACCCGCAGTCATCAAACCGCATCTTCCAGGCCAATCCTGGATTGCGAGCCAGATGGCTGCCATCCGCCTCCAGGCGGAACTCATGACGCCCGGCCTCATAGGCGGCGCGGATGTCCGCCCAGTCAGACCTGCCCAGCCCCTGCGGCACCTGATCTGGTGAGGTGATCTGCTGACTTCCCACCTCAGGCAATGAGGCAGCCTGGGCAGCAAGAACGAAAGCGAGGAAAACCGAAGAAACGCGTAACATGAAGGAAGGCAGCTAAGATAACTTCTCCGGATGGTATCTGAGAGGGGCGGAAGGGCAAGGGCGGTTCCGCGTCAGGATGCCCGATGCCTACATTCTTTCAACCCTTCACCAGCACCACGCGGAAGCCGATGGAAATGCGCCTTGTCTCGGCCGGGCCGGAGGAAAAAAGATGCCAGGCAAGAATGGCACTCGGTTAAGGCTGCTCATTGTTGATCTTTGAAGCGCTTTAGAGCTGCACCCATGAGCCTGGAGACAAAAAACCCGCCCTGAAGCCAAGGCGGGTTTCTCTAAATCATCTTTCACACACCATGCCTCACGGCAGCGGACGAATCCAGATGTTGCGCAGGCGCACTGGCGGTTCGTTTTTGTGGTCCTGAATACGGAGCGGAGCCTTGGCTGGGAAGCTGCCGCTGTAGTCGGTGATGTTCTTGTGCTTCGTCGGGCCCATGATCTTCGTGTGGACCTGCACGCAGACGCCGTTCACAAAAGTGGTGACGTAGGCGGGCTCGATGACCTTGTCTCCGTCCAGCTTCGGCTCGGTGAAGATGATATCGTAGGCCTGCCATTCACCGGCTTTTTTCACGGCGTTTACCAGCGGAGGGGTCTGGCCGTAGATGCAGCCGGTCATGCCGTCGGCGTAGGTCGGGTTGTTGTCGCAGTCGAGCATCTGGCACTCGTAACGATCCATGAAGAAAATGCCGGCGTTGCCCTTCTTTTGAGAATTGCCCTTCGTGTGGGGCTCGCTCTTCCATTCGAGATGGACCTGGCAGCTCGCGAATTCCTGCTTCGTCCAGCAATCGCCACCAGCGATGAGCATCTCACCATTTTCGATCTTCCAGGGGCAGGGGCCGAACTCGCCTGTGTCCTTGCCTTTTTCGTCCTTCTTCTTGCCTTGGAGGGCATCGGAATTGGTGCCGTTGAAGATGATGATGGCATCGGAAGGTGCGTCACCGAGTTTCTCGCCAGGCTTCACCGCTTCGGGACGTGGGCGGTCGATGTCATGGACCTTCCATTGCGTGCCGGGGATGATCGGCGTGTCGGAGTATCCGGTGGGGGAAGGCTTGTCGTCCGCAGCGAGAGCAGCCGTGCTGGTCAGCGCCAGGGCGAGGAGGAGTTTTGAGGTGGGGTTCTTCATG
>JBIKIA010000542.1:0-3744 GCA_044361885.1 Prosthecobacter sp.
TCTTAGGCGAAAAAGGGAGCAGCGGAGATGGCGGAGGGAGGTCGCGAGCCTGCTATCCAAGAATTATCTCAATGTAACGGCCTTCGAAACCATGTTGAACAATGGAAAGCAAAATTCTGTTGTGAACCTGCCGCCCGGATGTGCCCAAAAGGGTTGGCGAAGTATGCCGACCGATCATCTGATGGATGCCGTGAAAATGCTGCAAAGCTTTTTACATGACAGAACGTCCTCGATTCGCAGGTTGGAAAAGTTGATTCGCAAGGGCACAACAAGTGACAAAGATTTGTTAGACCTCGCCAGAGGCAAATACCCGGAGATAACCGACTGGCGCAATCTAAATTGGGGGGAGCTAAAAGTCTTTATCGCTCTTGTGACCAAAGACCCGCGAGACTACAGGAACGCAATTGGTCATTAGAGTGGCCACCGAACCTAATCACAATGACCGTGCAGCTCTGCCGTGAACGCCTCGCCCGCATCCAGCGCGTTCTAAACCAGAACGGTGGAGAAGTGTCCGCCAGAACCTTGACACGAAGTTATCATGTCTGGTCGTGGGAGGTCGAGGAAGCCGCCGCCCTTGGCTGGATTCAAATCGAGACGAAGAAACCGCACACAGGCCGCCCGTCTCGCATCGCCAAAATTGTTAGCAAACCTGAGGGCGCGAAACCCCCGCCTTACCGCTGGCAGATCGAGAAACCCATCCGCATCCGTCATTGGAATTTCGCCTTCCATAGCGTCTATTCAGCTATCAGGGGCGGGAGCAGTTTCTTGTGGCGCATACCGCCTTACACCGACGCCTATTTGCAGGCGTTCCCAACCGCAAAAAGCCGCCGTGCTGCCGCTGCCAGTATGAGCCGCCTGCTACGCCATCCCGACGTGAGAGCCGCCCGCGCCTGGTTTTTCTCCAAAGTCAGCCAGGAGATTTCAAGGGATGAACCCATGCCCGACACCGCCCGAGCCATCTGGCAACGCCTGCGCGAACTCGGAAGCTGGAGAGTCAGAGCCTAAACACTTTGGGATGTCTTATGGTTCTGGAGAAACAAAATCTCCCAGCCATGAGCAGCCATGAGCAAATTCTGATAGTTCCGAAAAACCGCGATAAACGGCGAAGCTGGTATTACCTGAGGTATTACTGGGGCGTCCAACTCTCTCAATTCGTTGATTTACAACGGAGTGGAGCTAAGGGGATTCGAACCCCTGACCTTCTCATTGCGAACGAGACGCTCTACCAACTGAGCTATAGCCCCCAAGACTCTGTGCCGAACCTACTAGGCGGAGTTTGGGGATTGTCCAATGTGGATTTGACGGCCCGGATGGCTGCCTGTGAGAGCGACCGCAATTACAAAGCCGCATGAGCCTCGCGCAGCACGGCCTCGGTCGTCTCCCAGTCCATGCAGGCATCGGTGATCGACTGGCCCCGCATGAGCCGTTCCTTCGGCTGCGGGAACTTCTGGCTGCCGCCGACGAGGTAGCTCTCCAGCATCGCGCCGATGATGGCCTTTTGCCCGGCACTACGCTGGCGGACGATCTCGCGGAAGACATCGGGCATGCGGCAGTGATCTTTCGCGCAGTTGCCATGGCTGGCATCGATCATGATCGCAGGCTGGAGTTTCGCGGCTTCGAGAGCGTCAATAGTCTCCTGCACGTTGTCCGCACCATAGTTAGGCTCGCTTTCGCCGCCGCGCAGGATGAGGTGGCAGTCGGGGTTGCCGTTCGTCCGCACGGCGGAGGCCACGCCGTCCTCGCTCACGCCGAGGAAGGTCTGCGGTTGCATGGCGGCCTTGATGGCATTGATGGCGGGGGAGACGTGCCCAAAAGTGCCGTTCTTGAAACCAAGCGGCATGGAAAGACCCGAGGCCATCTGGCGGTGCGTCTGCGACTCCGTCGTCCGCGCGCCGATGGCGCTCCAACTGATCAGATCGGCGATGTATTGCGGCGTGATCGGGTCCAGCAGCTCCGTCGCGGTCGGCATCCCCAGATCCAGTACCTCCAGCAGCGTCTTGCGTGCCAGCCGCAGCCCGGCGGGGATGTCACAGGTACCATCGAGATGTGGGTCCATGATCAGGCCCTTCCAGCCCACCGTCGTGCGTGGTTTTTCAAAATAGACGCGCATCACGAGATAGAGCTTGTCCTGGAGTTCCTCCGCCAGCGCCGTCAGCCGCCGCGCATAGTCCATGGCAGCTTCCGGATCATGGATGGAGCATGGCCCGACCACCACGAGGAAGCGCTCATCTTTACCACGCAGGATGTCCCGGATCACCGCACGCGAGGACGCGATGAGTTCCGTGTGCTTGGGCAAAGGCGCGATCTCCGCGACCAGGCTGCGCGGCGGCGGCAGGGGCAGGTTCGAGGCGATGTGAAGGTTGGCGGTCTGACTCATGATCTGATCCCTTGGCACCTTCGCTGCTGGCTTTCACCTGCCAATCCCATGAAAAAAGCCCCGCGCCCTTAGAGCTTGCCAAGCGCCACCTTTCCCGCGAAAAAAGGCACCCCCCTCTCCCACCATGCCCGACGACCTCCCGACAGATGCCTTCCCCTCCGCCGATGAACTCGGCGCGGCGCTGCCGCAGTATGACATCGAGGAGCGCATCAGCGTGGCGCAGGAAAGCGCCATCTACCGCGCGCGCCAGCCCGCGCTGGATCGCAACGTCATGATCCGCCTCATCGCCGAGCCCACGCCCCAGGCCGCCGCGAGGCTCATGGAGCGCCTCCGCGCCCGTGCCCGTCTCGTCCATCCGCGCATCGTCGCCGTCTATGACTTCGGTCGCACCCAGGCCGGTCTGCTCTACCTCGTCACCGAGCATGTCGATGGCCGCGTGCTCTCGGACCTCATCGTCGAGCGCCAAGTGCCGCCAAAGCTCGCCTACAGCCTCGCCCTCCAGCTTTGTGACACCCTCGCCCTCCTCCACGGCCAGGGTTCAAAACATGGCGCGCTGAACACACGCACCCTGCTCGTGGACAACGAGGGCCAGATCAAAGTCACCGGCATCGGCATGACCCTCATGCCCAGCGGCGAAATCTCCTGGCTGCATGAGAGCGAGGGCACCCTGGCCGATGACCTGTATGCCGTGGGTGCCGTGCTGCATGAGATGTTTGGCAAAGAGCCCCTGCCTGAAGATGGCCGCGTCTCCCGCAATCTCCCGCCCGCCTTCGGTGCCGTCATCCGCCGCTGCGTCCATACCGATCCCGCCCGCCGCTTCACCAGCGCCACCGAGATCAAAGACGCCCTCGTCCTTGCCCTGCGCACCCAGCAGCAGAGCGCCGCCGCCAAAGGCACCGCCACAGCCCCCGCCGTTCCCACACCCGCGCCGGTCACTTCCAGACCCGCCGCAGCCCCGGCGGCTGCTCCAGCCCCCGCGCCGGCTTATGCACCAGCGGCAGCAGCACCCCATCCCTCCGCACCGCCGCCGCCCATGTATGGTCGGGGCCGCCCGCCGCCGCCCATGGTCCGCGCGCAGCCCAGCTTCATGAAGAAGCTCGACGACTTCCTCTGGTCCTGCCTCAGCGCTGGCCTGCACTTCGGCGTCTTCTTCGTCACCGCCTCCATCGTCCTCGTCTTCTACATCATGAAGGACAAAATCGTCATCAACCCCGACGACGACCCCAAATCCAAGCGCGAAGAGGCCGCCATCCCCGGCGAAATGCTTGGCAAACTCCCCGCCGCCCCCCTTCTCCCCGAAGCCCCCACCGCCCCCGTTTCCAGGCCCATCACCCTGCCCGCCCCCGATCCCTACGCCGGGATCAATG
>JBIKIA010000086.1:0-12348 GCA_044361885.1 Prosthecobacter sp.
CCTGGAAGACGCTGCCTTGTACAATAGGGAAGTGCAGTTGCTTCGCGTGGCGTTCATCGCGTGCAAAGGCTCCTGCGTCCGGCTGGTGCTCATTCACCCAGTCACGGCAGCGTTTCGCCCAGCGCAGAGTCAGCTCCATGCTCTTCTTCGCCTCGTCATGCGTGCAGGGGTAGGGCGTGCATTCATCAAAGAGCATCGCGATGTCGCTGCCGAGCGTCGCCTGGATCTCCATCGCTGTCTCCGGGCCGAGGAACATCGGCGTGCCATCGACGTGATTCTGGAAGTAGCAGCCTTCCTCTTTGATCTTCCGCAGCTTTGCCAAAGAGAAAACCTGGAAGCCGCCGCTGTCCGTCAGGATGGGGCGGTCCCAGTTCATGAACTGATGCAGCCCGCCCGCCTCGCGGATGATGTCCGTCCCAGGGCGCACCCAGAGGTGGTAGGTGTTCCCCAGGATGATCTCGGAGTTCAGCGCTCGCAGTTCGTCGGGATGCACCGCCTTCACCGTACCCTGCGTGCCCACAGGCATGAAGACCGGCGTCTCGATCACCCCATGCGCCGTCTGCAACCGGCCACGGCGGGCGGAGGAGGCAGGGTCAGTGGCGAGCAGGTCAAACATCCGGGGAAAAGGGCGCGGAGTGTGGAGGCTCGACCCCGATGTGTCAAAGAGTGATCCGAGGCGTCTCTCCCACCCCTCAAATGCCAGGAGGGAGCTTCCTCACGCCGAAAAATCCGTCGCTATCGCCGCCTGCTCCCATGTCTCCAGCTCACGCACACGCGCCGCAGCGGCATCGCGTATCTTCTTCGTCACATACTTACCCATAGGCAGCCGCAGTGGTGCCTGCCCCTCATGGACCATCTTCACGATCAACTCAGCCGCCCGCTCGGGATCACCCGGCTGCTTGCCGTCCACGTTCTTGAGGAAGGTGGCGAACTTCCCCGCCGAACCCGCATACTCCGGCATCGGCTGCGCGTGTTCGAGTCCTTTGCTGATGAAGCTGGTGCGAAACGGTCCTGGCTGCACCAGCGTGACCTTGATGCCATGCGGCAGCAGCTCCGCACGCAAGCTCTCGCTCAGCGACTCCACCGCCGCCTTCGCCGCGCCGTAGATGCCGAAGCCCGGATAGTTCGAGATCACCGCCGCCGCGCTTATGTTGATGATGTGCCCGGCTTTCTGCTCACGCAGCACCGGCAGCACAGCGCGAATCACATTCAGCGTGCCAAAGAAGTTCGCCTCAAAGTTCCGCCGCGTCTGCTCCTCCGTGCATTCCTCCACCGCGCCGATGAGGCCATAGCCCGCGTTGTTCACGATGACATCCAGTCGCCCCGTGATCTTGGCGGCTTCAGCGATCACGCTTTTCACCTGCTCAGCATGGGTGATGTCCAGCACACGTCCATGACATCTGCCCGCACCCACGTGTTCCAACACTTCCAGATCCTCCGACCGCCTCGCCGTGGCAATAACTTCATCTCCCGCGAGTAGAGCCGCCTCCGCAATCGCACGACCAAAACCTGATGAACAACCTGTGATCAGCCAAGTTTTAGGACTCATGATGGATTCAAACGCCAGAGGGTGAAGTTGAGAAAGGTCGCGAAGCTGACCCAGGCCAGATACGGCACGAAGAGCCATCCGGCTGCCGGACTCACGCGGCGGAAGCTCAGCAGCGTGGTCAAAATTGCGGTCCACAGCACCACGATCTCAGCCAGCGCCCAGACGAGTTGATGCGCGCCAAAGAAGATCGGCGTCCACGCCGCATTTAGCGCCAGTTGCACAAAGTAAAAGGCCAGTGGTCGGGAGAAGCCGACTCGCTTCCACACCAGCCAGGCCGCCACAGCCATCAGTGTGTACAGCAGCGTCCAAGCCGGACCAAAGACCCACGCGGGCGGATTCCAGTCAGGCTTTACCAAGGTCGCATACCACTCGCCCGGCATGGAACCCACGCTCAGCAAAGGCGCGCAGAAGGTGATGACGATGAAGCCGACGAGCGCGAGTCCGCTGCGCAGCTTGGTGGGTGGAGTGCTCATGAAGGCAGAGCATACGCTTCCCGGAGCTGCTCAGCCTGCTTTTGAATCGCCGCCTTCTCCGCCTCACTCAGCCGCGCCACATTCCGCACCTGCATGGACATGCGCTGGTTCATCTTCAGGCGCGGTTCATGCTGCATCAGGAAGTCCCAATATAGTGTCGTAAAGGGGCAGGCATTCGGCCCCGTGGACTTCGCCGGATCATAGCGGCAGCCAGCACAGTAGTTACTCATGCGCTGGATGTACTTCCCAGACGCGATGTAGGGCTTGCTGGCCATGATGCCGCCGTCTCCATGCTGGGACATGCCGAGCGTGTTTGGCAGCTCCACCCACTCGATGGCGTCCACATACACCGCCAGATACCACTCATGAACCTCGCGCGGCCTTACCCCGAGCAGCAGTGAAAAAAGGCCCGTCACCATCAGTCGCTGGATGTGGTGCGCGTAGCCGTATTTCAGCGTCTGGCCGATGGCATCCCGCAGGCAGTTCATGTCCGTCTCACCGGTCCAGTAAAACTTCGGCAGCGGCTGCTCACAGCCCAGCGCATTCATGCCCACATACTCCGGCATGAAGCGCCAGTAGATGCCGCGTACATACTCACGCCAACCCAGGATCTGCCGGATGAAACCCTCCACCCCTGCCAGCGGCGCTTTACCCGTGCGATACGCCTTTTCTGCCGCTTCGATGACCTCCCGAGGATCGAGCAGCTTCAGATTCATCACCGCACTCAGGCGACTGTGATATAGCCAGGGCTCACGGGTCCACATCGCATCCTGATAGTCGCCGAACTCCGCCAGCCTGTGCTCGATGAAATCCGCCAGCGCCACCTGCGCATCCTCCGCCGACACCGGCCAGTCAAACTCGTCCAGACTGCCCGGATGACTGCCAAACTTTGCCTCCACCACGCGCATCACTTCATTCGTAATCGCATCCGGCAGGAAGCGACGTGGAGCAGGCTTCAGCGGCGGGCCTTCTTTGCCGAAGCTCTTCCGGTTCTCGCTGTCATAGTTCCACTCACCGCCCAATGGCTTGCTCGCGTCCATCAGCACTCCATGCTTCGCACGCATCTCGCGATAAAAGAACTCCATCCGCAGTTGTTTGCGCCCCTTCGCGTGCTTCTCGAAGTCCGCATGACTCGCCAGAAAGTGCCTATCTTCCCGCTCTTCCAGCACAATGCCCATCCGTACCGCCGCTACGCGGAAATCCTCCCTCACCTGCCACTCACCCGCCTCCACCATGATGAGCTTTTCCGGCTTCAGCCTCGCCACGGCAGACTCCAGTTCGCTGATGAAGCCTCCCTTATTCTCCGCATCATCAAGCTTCCGATAATCCACGATGATCCCTTCCAAGCGCAGCCTTTCCGCGAAGTGCCGCATCGCAGCCAGAAAGGTCACGATGCGCGCCTTGTGAACCCACACCTTCGTCGATTCCTCCGCCACCTCGGCCATCCAAACTCGATCCAAGCCCGCATCAAAACCATCAAAGGCAGCTGATTGCCGATCCAGTTGATCGCCGAGAATAAGGATAAGATTTCGCATGAGCCATGGGCTACGCCTGAGCCCATACCCAGGTTGAATCTGCGGCAGAAATTGTATTCCCCTGCCCTGGTCATCCCGCTAGCCTCGGCTTGTTTATGACACCCCACAGCTCCCTGCTCCCGAAACTTTGGACCGTCCCCGAAGCCATCAGCAGCCGCCTCGGACGCGAGCCTGGCCCACAGCGCGCCATGCTCGAAGAGGGCCACCTGCTCATCATCCTGCACCAGCTCCCCGAGCCTGATCAGCACCAGCGGAAAGCCGCCCTCTTCTGGCGCAATCCCGAAGGTGAATGGAAAACAAACATCAAAGGCATGGGCCTCGCCGCACTCGCTGAGCATCTACGCAGCTTCGATGACAAACTTACCGCGCTGGAGCAGGCGGAAAACTTGGCGAACACCGCCACGGAGTATCACGCCGTGCTGGAGCAGATCGCCCCCGTGCTGCGCAGCTCACGCGGACTGCACCGCGCCATGCAGCAGGCTCGTGAAATGCTCAAGACCGAGCGTGAGATCATCAACCTTCGAGATCAAGCCGCCGCCATCGAGCGCAATGCTGAACTGCTGCTGCAGGACGCCCAGTTTGGCCTGAACTTCACCGTCGCCCGTCAAGCCGAGGCCCAAGCTGCCACAGCCCGCCAGATGGCCGCCACCGCACATCGTTTGAACCTGCTCGCCGCTCTTTTCCTCCCGCTCACCGCACTCGCCAGTGTCTTCGGCATGGAGATCCACAGCAAGCTGCCCGACACGCCGGTGAATTTCTGGCTCATCTGCCTCGGCGGCATCGTGATGGGGCTCGTGGTGATGTCCTTGCTGAAGAAGGAATCATAGACGCACTTGTCGCCGTGTGCTGCCCTGTGCTATGGGGCGGGCTCATGAAGGTCAGCATCTTTGGTCTCGGATACGTCGGCGCAGTCACCGCAGGGTGTCTGGCGGAACTTGGGCACGTCATCATCGGTGCCGATGTGCAGCCGGAGAAGGTGGAGGCCTTCAACACAGGTCGCAGCCCCATCATCGAGCCCGAACTCGACGACCTGCTGAGCACCGCGCGCAAAGAAGGTCGCCTCTCCGCCACCACCAGTGCAGCGGAGGCCGTGCTAGGCAGCGATGTCAGCATCATCTGCGTCGGCACCCCCTCGCTGGAGTCAGGCCGTCTGAATCTCGACTTCGTCCGCAAGGTCAGTGAGCAGATCGCCGCCGTACTTAGAAGCAGCGGTAAATCCCACATCATCCTCTTCCGCAGCACCATGCTCCCCGGCAGCACGCGCCAGATGGTGACGGACTTCTTTGAAGACCTCCGCGTGGCCGGACAAGTGCTCATCTACTACTGCCCCGAGTTCCTGCGCGAAGGCACGGCAGTGAAAGACTTCCGCGTGCCATCACTGGCCGTCGTCGGCACTCATGATGGGCTGGCCCCCGAAAGCCCCGAAGCCCGCGAACTGCTCGGTGGCACTCCCGCCGTCCTTGCCTGGGAAGGTGCGGAGATGATCAAATACTCCTGCAATTACTTCCACGCCCTAAAGGTCGGCTTTGCCAATGAGATCGGTCGCCTCTGCAAGCACTTCGGTGAAGATGGCTCGCGTGTGATGAGCGTCGTTTGCAGTGACACGCGTCTGAATATCTCCTCCTACTACATGAAGCCAGGCACTCCCTTTGGCGGCTCATGCCTGCCAAAGGATGTCAGCGCCCTGCTCTCCTTTGCTCGTCAGGAGGGCATCGCTCTCCCGCTGCTGGCCAACACCCTCGACACCAACAGCGCCCATCTTGACCTTCTGTTGAAACTCATCACCAGCAAGGGCGCGCGCAAAGTCGGCCTGCTCGGGCTTGCCTTCAAAGCGGACACCGACGACCTGCGCGGCAGTCCCATGGTCGCCGTGGCGGAGACGCTGCTCGGGCGCGGCTACGATCTGCGCATCTACGATCCGAGCCTGAACCTCTCTCGCATGATCGGTGCCAACGCCGTCGAGATGAACCGCCGCATGCCGCATCTCGCTTCCTTGCTGAAAACGGATGTAAACGAAGTCATCGAGCATTCGGAACTCATCGTCGCCTCGCAAAAATGTGTCTCCATCGACACGCTCGCTACACTGGTGAAGCCCGAGCAGCAGGTCATCGACGTGAATGGCTGGCGTGACCTCGCCACGCTTCCGTGGAAATACGAAGGCCTCTGCTGGTAGCCTCAAATTGGCGCGGAAAGGATCGAACATTCGTCGCGAGCTGGGCATCCTGATTCTCCAGGAAGCTTTCTGGCATGAGCCATGCTTGAAGGGTTCCTGGAAACCCTTCCATCCCTATGACTCGATTCCCCCGCCCCGGTTGTTGGTATCGCTTCTCGTCTGCCGACTGGCAGTTCATCCGCGACGCGCTAGCCCTCACCCAGAGGGATCGAGATGGCCTCGTCTCACTTCTCGATGACCCCGAAGCGGTAAAGATGATCCTCGATCATCCAAAGCTCTTCGAAGCCGTGGTCATGAGCCGCCGGGCTGCGATGCTCTCGCCCGAGATGTTCTTCTTCACCATCGTCCGCCACACACTCATGCAGGCCGGTGTCGATGACCTCGAGGTAGCCGACTACATCGCCGTCGTCTGTGCAGACTTCGGACTGCCTGCCACAGCCGAGCAAAGGCTTCCCTCCAGCAAACTCGACAGCCTTTACAGCATCGACTACATCGAAGCTCTGGAGAACGCCGGCTCTCACGAACGCTTCTTCATCCACGTACAGTGCGCGAACCAGTTCCTCGTTCTCACCTGCCTCTACCCCGACTTCCTCCATCGCCGAGCCGAGCGCCGCGGAGCCCCCGACGTGGACTTTTATGAAAAGGTCGTCGTCAGCCATCTTGAGGCCGCCGGGAAACATGCCCTCGCCGAGGAATTCGCCCTGGATGACACCTTTGCCCATGTCGCCTCCGTCTTTCCACCGGCACGCCGTGCCATGAATCATACTGTGCGCGAGTATTTGAGTCTCGGAGCTTGAGCAAGGTCGGGCCGCATGGCTTCGTTCATTCCAGCCCATGGAAAACGATCCCTCAATGCCCGAACACCTCGTCCGCCGCGACTTCCTAAAAAAGCTCGCCGCCGCCGGCACGGCCGCCTGGATGACTGGCGAGCCGCGCATGATCTGGGGCAAGACCGGTGAAACCGTGCAGCAACCTCCCGCGAAGGCCGATGCCTGCATCCTCCTCTGGATGGCCGGTGGCATGGCCGCACCGGAGACCTTTGATCCGAAGCGCTACTACCCTTTTGAAAAGGGTCTCGAAGTGAAGAAGATGCTCAGCACCTTCGACTCCATCGACACCACGCTTGATGGCGTGAAGATCAGCGCCGGGCTGCCCGAGATCGCGAAGGTGATGAACCGCGCCACGCTCATACGCAGCGCCGTGCAGCCGGACCTCGGCAGCATTCTTCACAGCCGCCATCAGTATCACTGGCACACCGGCTATGTGCCGCCGCAAACCGTGGCCTGCCCGCACATCGGCTCCTGGATGGCGAAGGTGCTCGGCCCTCGCAATTCAGTGATGCCTGCCTTCATCAACATCGGCCAGCGGCTCGAAGGCATCGGAGAAAGCGAGGAGCTGAAGGCCTTCACCACCGCAGGCTTCTTTGGCAGTGAGTTCGGCCCGATGAATCTCCCCTTCCCCGAAGAAGCCGCGCAGTCCGTGAAACCGCCGAAAGGCATGGATGCCCAACGTTTCGCCAACCGCGACAAGCTCTTCCGCAAGCTCGTGGACAAAAGCCCGAATCGCGAAGTGATGAGCGACTACCAGCAGCAGTCCATGCTCCGCAGTCTCGACAATGCCTACCGCCTGCTCAGCGCCAAAGAACGCGAAGCATTCGATATCACGCTGGAGCCAAAGGACAGCTACGCCAAGTATGACACCGGCCGTTTCGGTCGCGGCTGCCTGCTCGCTCGCCGACTCGTCGAAGCCGGGGCGCGCTTCGTCGAAGTCACCACGGAATATGTGCCCTTCCTCTACTGGGACACGCACAAAAGCGGCCACGACACCGTCGCCGGTCTGCACAAGGAGATTGATCGCCCCATCGCGCAACTCGTCCAGGATCTCGAAGCCAAAGGACTGCTCGACCGCACCCTCATCATCATCGCCAGCGAGTTCAGCCGCGATGCTCTCATCGAAGGCAAGCCCGGCTCCACCGCCAGCGATCAGGCCACCTTCAAAGTAGAGAAGATCGAGGAAGCCCAGCATTACGGCCTGCACCGCCACTTCACCGGCGGCACCAGCGTCGTTATGTTTGGCGGCGGCACGAAGAAAGGTTTCCTCTATGGCGAAACCGCCGATGAACGCCCACTCATCGCCACGAAGAACCCCGTCAGCATCATGGACCTCCACGCCACCCTCATGACCGCCATGGGCATCAGCCCGAAGACGGAATACGACATCGAAGGCCGCCCCTTCTACGTCACTGAAGATGGCAAAGGCAAGGCCGTGACGGAGCTTTTTGCATGAAGTTGTAGCATAGGCTTTCTAGCCTGTGCCCTCTAAACAAAACAGGCGGACCTCACGGCCCGCCTGTTTCATTTCAATCTTCGATCCTCAACGCCTACTCCTTCGCAGGAAGGTCGCGATTGCTCTGCAGCACTTTGTCCACGAGTCCGTAAGTGCAGGCTTCTTCCGCGCTCATGTAGTTGTCGCGATCCGCATCCTTCTCGATGACCTCGGGCGTCTTGCCGCAATGAAGAGCCAGGATGCGATTCAGACGGCGCTTGAGTTTGTACATGAAGTCCACCGTGCGCTCCACATCGCTGGCCGTGCCGCGTGCACCGCCGGAGACCTGATGGATCATGATGTCGCTGTTCGGCAGCGCGAAACGTTTGCCCTTCGTGCCAGCGGCCAGCAGCACCGCGCCCATGCTGGCGCAGATGCCGATGCAGTAGGTGTTCACATCGCAGGTCACGAACTGCATCGTGTCATAAATAGCGAGGCCAGCCGTCACGGAACCACCAGGGCTGTTGATATAAAAGTGGATATCCTTCTTCGGGTCCTGCATCTGAAGGAAAAGGAACTGGGCGATGATGATGTTCGCCACCTGATCATTCACCTCGCTGCCGAGGAAGATAATGCGGTCCTTCAGAAGGCGGGAATAAATGTCATAGGCGCGCTCGGAGCGGCCTTCGCTCTCGATCACCGTGGGCACGATGTAATTCGAGACCGGAGTGATCATGGTGGGAAAATCGTTGGGGGTTTGGGACATGGTTGGAATCAAGAGGTGGCTGGGGGTATTGTCAAACTACGGACGCCATCGTCCGCAGAGTACGAAAAACGCAAGCTTACTCCCTCCTCCGTGCACGATACTCCGTCGGGCTGCACTTTTGCAGGCGGCGGAAGAGGCGGTTGAAAAACGAAACCTGGGTGAACCCACACCCGAGTGCGATCTCCAGAACCCCGAGATCGCTTTCCACCAGCTCGCGACACGCCGCCTGGAGCCGCAGGTGATTGAGAAACTCGCTCAATGTCTTGCCCGAGTGCTTCTTGAATTGGCGGGCAAAGGTCGGTCGGCTCAGGCCGCTCACTTGCAGCACATCTTCCAGCCTCACCTGCTCACGGAAATGAGCGATCACATGCCGAAGAGCCCGTGAAATCGCCTGCTGGTAGTGCGACTCCGCCGCTAGTGCAAACGAGCGCACCGAAAGCCGCGCCCGCTCCTTTGCCGGAGCCGCATCAATCATCGCCAGCACCCGCAGCAGCAGCGCGAGTTGCTCCACGCCCTGCACACCGATCATCTCATTCATCAAGGCGCCGACCCGTGCCGCCGTCAGCCCGCTCAGGCGCAAACCGTGCCCGCTTTGATCAAAGAGTGCCCGCAGCGGCAACGTCTCCGGGAAAGCCCAGAACGGATGATCCTCTGGGAAATGCCACTGCACGGAAACGCCGCCCGAATGCCCCCGCGTGTGCCAGTAATGCGGCAGCTTGCTCCCGAGCAAAACGAGGTCTCCCGCCTCAAATGCCCCGATGTGATCGCCGACAAACCGCGTGCCCTGGCCCTCGCGGAAAAGCGTCAGCTCCATCTCCGTGTGGAAATGCCAGCGCGTGCCCTCGCCCGTCAGTTTCTCCACCTTCCCCGGAGCCACCACGCACTCCACCTCCCGCAGCGTGCGCGACCACCGCAGCACTCGAAAGGAATGCCCGCTCGGGATCTGGATCTTCTCTCGCTCGACTCGCATGGGCACTTTCGTAGCACAGGCATCTGCATCCGCGAGTACAGTTTGAGACGATAGTCTCAGCCGCAGAGACTGGAAGCGTAGCCAGAGAGGTCTGAAGTGCCCTTTACTGTACCTCGCCATGAGCAAACCAACCCAATACCGCTTCTCCTTCGGACCCTGGAACATCAGCGAGGGTGCCGATCCCTTCGGCCCTGAAGTCCGCCCCGTCTTCCCGCACGAAAAGAAATACGCCCTCTACAAGCCCATGGGCTTCGACGGCGTGCAGTTCCATGACGACGATGTCGTCCCTGGCATCGACGACCTCACGCCTGCTCAGATCACCAAGCAGTGCGCAAAGGTGAAGAAGATGCTCGATAACAATGGCCTCACGCCCGAGTTCGTCGCCCCGCGTCTGTGGTTCGCACCGCAGACCGTCGATGGCGGCTACACGGCGAACAGCGCCAAAGACCGCCGCTACGCCCTCGACCGCACGCTTCGCACCATCGACGTGGCCCGCGAGATCGGCTGCGGAGCCATCGTGCTCTGGCTCGCTCGTGAGGGCAGCTACATCCGCGAGAGCAAAAACGCCCGCCTCGCCTACCAACGCATTTTGGAGACGATCAATGCCATGCTCGCGCACGACAAAGACATCGAAATCTGGATCGAGCCAAAGCCGAATGAGCCCACTGATGCCGCCTACGTGCCCACCATCGGCCACGCCGTCGCCCTGGCTTATGCCTCCAGCGATCCAAAGCGCGTCAAAGGCCTCATCGAGACCGCTCACGCCCTACTCGCAGGCCTCGATGCCAGCGATGAGATGGCCTTTGCCCTCGCTCATGACAAGCTAGGCAGCGTCCATCTCAATGACCAGAATGGCCTCAAATACGACCAGGACAAAAACTTCGGCACGGCCAACCTGCGCGGTGCTTTCAATCAAGTCCGCGTGCTCGAAGAAGCTGGTTACGGCAAGAAGGGCGAGTTCATCGGCCTCGACGTGAAAGCCATGCGCACGCAGAAAGGCAAAGGCGTCACCTCCCACCTCACCGGCAGCCGCGAAATCTTCACGCACCTCGTGGAAAAAGTCCGCTCCTGGGATCGCAAACTCGAGCAGCAGATGATCGACGCACGCGACTACGAAGCGCTGGAACTCGCCGTGATGAAGCACATCATGGGCATCCGCTAAACCACCCACCTCTCCGACCTCATTTCCATGAAACAATACCGCCTCAACCGCCTCTTCAATGCCAAGTCCGGCCGCTGCTTCGACGTCGCCGTCGATCACGGCTTCTTCAACCAGCCCGGCTTCCTCACTGGCATCGAAGACATGCGCTCCGTGGTGAAGACCCTCGTCGATGCCGCCCCTGATGCCATCCAGCTCACGCTCGGCATGGCGCGTCATTTGCAGGAGATCCCCGGCCGCTTCAAACCCAGCCTCGTGCTGCGCACCGACGTCGCCAACATCTACGGCAAAGAGCTTCCCGACACCCGCTTCAGCCTCATGATCGAGGAGACCATGCTTCAGGCCGTTCGTTACGATGCCTCCTGCGTTTGCGTGAATCTCTTCCAGATCCCCGGTGCGCCTGAAGTGCATGCTCAGTGCGTGGAAAACATCCTCCGTCTGAAGCCGCAGGCCGACTACTACGGCATGCCCATGATGATCGAGCCACTCGTCTTCCAGCCGAACGAAAAAGCCGGCGGCTACATGGTCAATGGCGACGAAACCGCCATCACCTACCTCGTCCGTCAGGCCGTGGAGCTCGGTGCAGACATCGTCAAAGCCGACCCCACTGATGACGTGAGCGTGTATCACAAAATCATCGCCTCAGCCTCCGGCATCCCCGTGCTCGTGCGTGGCGGTGGACGTGTCAGCGACAAAGAAATCCTCGAACGCACCGAAGGCCTGCTGGCCCAAGGCGCGGCGGGCATCGTCTATGGTCGCAACGTCATCCAACACCCCAAGCCCCAAGGCATCACGCGTGCGCTTATGGCCATGGTGCATGACGGCGCGAGCGTGAAAAAATCGCTCGGTCTGATCAAGTAAGGTAATCTTCTCGTCATGAACACGCCTTGATCTCTTGATCACTCGTCAAGAGGTCAAGGCAGTGTCAGCAGAGTCAAGGCGGGCACTCGATAGAAAATCCCAAAAGAAGCCGTTTTGCCTTTAACCCGAATTGGTCTGACCACCTGACCTCCTACCATGATACTCGACACCATCGCCCGACCACCTTCCCTCGTGGAAAAAGTCTGCCAAAGCCTCGTAATCATTGCACGGCGCGATCTCCAGGAGGACGACGGCTGGCTACCCACCGAGCGCGAACTCTCCGCCCAGCTCGGTGTCAGCCGCAGTGTCGTGCGCGAAGCGGCAAAGCGGCTCGAACTCCAGGGCCTGCTCGAAATCCGCCAGGGCAGCGGCATGAAGGTCGTGGACAAGCTGCACAAGCCCCTCAGCAGCGCCGTCCACATGCTCGTGCCTGATGAAAAGCAGCGCCTCGTCCAGCTTACCGAAGTTCGCTTCGCCCTCGAACCCGAAAACGCCCGCCTCGCCGCTGAACGTGCTACCACCGCCGAACTTAAGCAGCTCAAAGCCGCCCACGAGCGCCTTAAAAACAGTCAGGACTTCGAAACCCAGGTGCTCGCT
>JBIKIA010000141.1:0-9906 GCA_044361885.1 Prosthecobacter sp.
CAACGAACTCGTCGAGAAGTACAACAAGCTGAGCCGCTAGCGGACCACGCCGCGCAGCTCCTTCAGCTTCGCGGCCATCTTGGCAGCGCGTTCAGCTTGTTCGGAGCTGAGGTTCTTCTTCTCACCGAGATCGGTGGCGAGGTCGTAGAGCTGACCGGCGGGATCGGAGCCCGTCTCGCTGTTGGTGTTCTTGTTCTTCTTCGGTCCCTGCGCGGGCTCGATGTATTTCCATGTTCCCTCACGCAGAGCGAGTGGGCCAGCCTGCACGACGAGATGATCACGCCCCGTCTTGGATTCGCCGAGCAGTGCGGGCAGTACATTCACGCTGTCGGGTGCCGTGGGTTCTTTAAAATCCTGTCCCGTGAGTGCGGCGAAGGTGGCCGGGAAGTCCACCTGACAAACGAGTGCATCGCTGACGCCAGCTTTCACCCGCGCAGGCCAGCGGACGATAAAAGGTACACGCGTGCCGCCTTCGAAGGCGCTGTATTTACCGCCGCGCAGGGCTCCGGCGGGACTGTGATTGCCAAGCTTCTCCACGGCTTCGTCCTGATAACCGTCATCGACCACGGGGCCGTTGTCGCTGGAGAGAATGACGAGGGTGTTTTCGGCGAGGCCATGCTGATCGAGCGTGTCGAGAAGGCGGCCCACGCAGGCATCGAACTGGAGGATCGCATCGCCACGCGGCCCCATGCCGCTTTTGCCGACGAAGCGAGGATGTGGCACGCGTGGCACATGCGGATCATGCGCGGCAAAGTAGAGGAAGAAGGGCTTGTCCTTGCCCGCCGTGATGAAATCGACGGCCTGCTGGGTGAAGACATCCGCCATGTCCTCATCCTTCCACAGCGCCGACTTGCCGCCCTTCATGTGGCCGATTCGGCTGATGCCATTGAGGATGAATTGATCATGCCCGTGGCTGGGATGCACGCGCAGCAGCTCAGGGTTGGCTTTGCCCGTGGGCTGGCCGGGGAAGGGCGCTTTGTAGCTCACCTCGATGGGGTCCGCAGGATCGATCCCGACGATGCGGTGATCGTTCACATACACACAGGGCACACGATCTCCGGTGGCGGCCATGATGTAGCAGTGATCAAAACCGATCTCGAGCGGGCCAGGGCCGATCTTGCCATTCCAGTCCATGCCGCCGCTGCCCAGACCGAGGTGCCATTTGCCGATGACGCCCGTCCGGTAGCCCGCGTGCTTCAGCACAGTGGCCATCGTGGTGCGGCCGGGTTCGATGATGAGCTTCGCATCGCCGGGGAGAATGCCGGTGCCTTTCTTCCGAAACGCATATTCGCCTGTGAGCATCGCATAGCGTGAGGGTGTGCAGGTGGCAGCAGGGGCATGGCCATCGGTAAAGCGCAGCCCCGATGCTGCCAGCCGGTCGATGTTCGGCGTGGAGATCGTCTTTGAGCCGTAGCAGGAGACATCACCGTAGCCAAGGTCATCGGCGTAGAGCAGCAGGACATTCGGCGTGGCAGCACTGAGGAGAGCTGGGGCAGAAAGGACGAGGAGAGAAGCGAGAATCGAGCGCATGAACCGGGGTGAACGTGTGCCCGGGTAGCGGAGTTTCAGCCATGGCGGACTTCTGCTGGCTGCATGACGGTTTATTTTGGAGACAAAGGTAGCAGCCAGCATGGGGTTGTGCTACGGCCTCCGGTTCCTCGAATGTCGTAAGGCGCGCGGGGACCAATCAATCACGCATGAACGACCTTCCGACTCAGATCCCGACCCTCCTTTCCCAATTTGAACCCCGGTTGCGTGCGGAGGCTGAGCGTCTGGTGGACGCCGACTCTGTGCGTGGTCTTGACGTCACCGATGAAGAGGTGCTGGCCGAGGTCCGGCTCGATGACAACAGCGTGAACACGCGCTGGGCCTTCGAAGACGGCCAGTGGCGCGGTGAATCGGACATTGATGATCGTGTCCTGCATGATCTCTCCCTCTGTACGGCACTCATCGCCATTCAGCGGAAGGCCAAGCGCGAGCCTGAGTCCTTCAAGCCCTCCGAGACCGAGATCCCCTTCCAGGAAATCGTGGAGAAGCGCATGGCGCGGCAGTTCACCCCTGAAGAGGAAGCCTACTTCGCCAAGGTGGAGAAGCGCTACCAGCGCGTGCAGCAGACCGGCACCATCTTTGACCATGACATGGTGCGCCTGCACCCGAAGTGGAGCATCCAGAGCACGGACCCGATCCCTATGTGGCCCGATGCTCCGAAGACCCTGCGCGAGTTCTGGGATTACGTCTCCCTCGCGCTGACAGATCGCGGCTTGCCCATCCCTGGTTTTTTGCGTGGCGTCGCTGATCTCACCGCCGTGCGCGAGCGACTGCGCGAGTGGCGTCAGGAGCGCACCGTGCCGCTTTGGAAAGAGCGCATCCGCCGCCTGCTGAAGGACGACTCCGGCATGGGCGCAGGCCTTCGCCGTGCGGGGGATCTGCGTCTGCTCATCTCTCCCGGTGAAGCCCGCCTCCAGGGCCGCTTCGGCGAGGAAGAGCGCTTCCGCCCCGTCACTGGCGCGGAACTGCGTGAGCTTGAGGAAGCCCAGTCCATGGGCGGTCTCATGGTGCCGCCAGAGGCCGAGTTGCTACTGCTTTCCGCCCTCGGCCAAAGCTCCGCCGGTGCTGCGGACGTATGCCGCTTTGACCTCGACTCCTACGGGCAATGGCTCGGCAGCGTGTTCCAGCAGCCCGCGTTGGAAGACCGCCTCGTCACGCTCGACGAGCATCCCTTCCGCCGTGCTTCCACACAGCTCCGCTGGCAGAGCGTGGATGATCTTGAGGCCAATCAACTCAAGCTCAGCCTCGTCACCGAATCGGGTGAGGAGGCTCCGCTGCCGCTGCGCGTGCTGCATGGCGCCGAGACGCTGTATCTTTCCTCCGACACCGTTTTCGTCGGCCCGCACTGGATGGCGGATGAAGCGAAGATCGAGGCCATCATCAGCGTGCCGCTGACCGCGTTGACTTCCCAGGAGGGCATCGAGTTCCTCGAAAAAATCGGCCTGCCACTGCCGGCGTCCATCGCCAGTCGTGTGCGCCATGAGAAGCTGAACGTCCAGGTGCGTGCCTCCTGCCAAAAGAAAGGCCCTGGGGCAAACACCGAGTACGCCACCTTTCATGCCGAGGCCATGGACCCCGAAGGCCGCTTGCGCGAGCGTCTCGGGCCTGCTGGCTGGGCTCCCGTCTTCGATCAGGGGCCGCGTGATGAGGAAACCATCATCTGCCGTGACCGCAGTGCCCTTGCCGTGGCTGAGGAGATCCTCCGCGATCTCCGCCCGAGCTGGGACATGGAGGCTCAGGGCCATCGTGTCCGGCTTACCAAGGCTTTCCCCGATCAGTTCAACACCTGGGCCACGTCCTTGCCTGAAGGTGTCACCCTCGCCACCGACGAGCGTTTGCAGACCATCCTCGCCGATCCGCTCATCGCCCGCGTCCGCATCGAGGCCACGCAGACCGCCGTCATCGACTGGTTCGATCTGCGCATGATCTTCGAGATCGAAGGTGCTGACCTGAAGGCAGCGGAAATCCGCAAGCTCGTGGCGGCCAAGGGCGGCTTCGTGCAGCTCGCCGACGGCACCTGGCGTCGCGTGAAGCTGGAACTCACCGAGGAGCAGATGGCCCTCATGGACCAGCTCGGCATCGACCTCGATGCGCCCACGGACGAACTCCACAAGCTCCACTGGCGTCAGCTCACGGGCGACAAAGCCAAGGACATCATCAATCCCCGCGCCTGGCAGACCATCACCCAGCGCATGGAGCTGGCACGTCTGGAGGAGCGGCCCGAGCCGCCCGAGGGGCTCGCCGTCACGCTGCGTCCCTACCAGATCGAGGGTTACCACTTCCTCGCTTATCTCAGCGTCAACAAATTCGGCGGCATCCTGGCCGATGACATGGGCTTGGGCAAAACCATCCAGAGCATCTCCTGGATTCTCTGGCTGCGGGGTCGCTTCCGCAATGCTTGGCCGACCCTCGTCGTCTGTCCGAAGTCCGTGCTCGATGTCTGGGCCAACGAATTCAAAAAAGCCGCTCCCGGCCTCAACGTGCAGATCCTGCGCGACAAAGAAGAGCTCGATCTCGAAAAGCTGAAGTCCGAGACCCAGGTCATCGTCATGAACTACGCGCAGATGCGCGGCTGCATCGACTACCTCGAAACCGTCAAGTGGCTCGCCGTCATTCTCGATGAAGCCCAGCAGATCAAGAATCCCGAGTCCCAGGCTGCCCGTGCCGCCCGTCGTCTGAAGTCCGAGAACCGTCTCGCCCTCACCGGCACACCTTTGGAGAACCGCCTGCTCGATCTCTGGAGCCTCATGACCTATGCCATGCCCGGCTCCCTCGGAGATCGCGCCTACTTCACGCGGAACTTCGACCGCCGAAAGGATGCCAAGGCCAGCGAGCGCCTCAGTGCCCGCCTGCGCCCCTTCCTCCTCCGCCGAACCAAATCCCAGGTCGCCCGCGATCTCCCATCCCGCAGCGAGGAAGCCATGCTCTGCGAAATGAGCGTCGAGCAGGAGAAGCTCTACAAAGAGGAACTCGCCCGCGCCCAACATCTCCTGCTCACCAGCAGCAACTTCGAAGTGCTCACCCGCAAGCGCTTCGCCGTGCTCCAGGCGCTCACCCGCCTCCGCCAGATCTGCTGTCACCCGCAGCTCGCCAATCCCGAAAACAGCGAGGCCGAGAGCGCCAAACTCACCGCCACGCTGGAACTCATCGAGGAACTCCACGCCGAAGGTCACAAGGTCCTGCTCTTCAGCCAGTTCGTCTCCATGCTGGAGATCCTGCGGGATCGCCTCACCGAGATGAGCATCCCGTATTACTGGCTCACCGGCAGCACGAACAACCGCAGCGAAGTCGTCGATCAATTCCAGGCCGACGAAGACGCCTGCGTCTTCCTCCTCAGCCTCAAGGCCGGCGGCAGCGGACTCAACCTCACCGCCGCCAGCTACGTCATCCTTTACGATCCTTGGTGGAACCCCGCCGTCGAAGCCCAGGCCATCGACCGCGCCCACCGCATCGGCCAGACCCAGCCCGTCATGGCCTACCGGATGATCACCAAGAACACCATCGAGGAAAAGATCATGCTCCTGCAGCAGAAGAAGCAGCTCATGTCCGCCAACATCCTCGGCGAAGGCGGCTTCGCCCGCACCCTGGAGAAGAACGACTTCGAGTTCCTCTTCGGCCTCGAAGCCGAGGAAAAAGCCCGCATGGAGGATTAAAGGAAAAGGAGCGCGGAATTCATTCCGCAGCACCCTCGGCCGCCCATTCACCCAAGACCTCTCCCACCCGACGTCGGCTTGAAACCCCGGCGTTGGTGATTCGGGGGGGCGGCGTTCCATCCACCTGCTGCGGAATAAATTCCGCGCTCCATCGGCGGTGCTCCCGCCGTCATTTTCTTCTCGTCTCAACCGGTCTCGTTAAGGTAGGCTCAGACCATGAACAACAGCACGAACTCCCGGTTTTGGTGGGCAGGCAGCCGGATTTTTATGTTCATTTTCCTTGTAGCGTTCGCAATTCTCTGGCTCGGAGCCCCTCGCTCTGGCCCAGGAACCATTTCCGTCAACGTCAGGACCAAGGCTACCATGAAGGACCTCCAAGTCAGTCTCAAGCACTTCAAAGCCGAGTATGGCGAACTCCCCATCAAGCCCGACGAATCCCAGATGGCCAGGACAGAAGGAACACTCCTTCTCGCGCTGCTTGCTGAGAAAGCCGCAGCCAACCCACGTGGCATCAAATTCATCGACCTTCCAGTCGCCCAGGATGGCAAGTTTGGTCTGACTGGCTACGACGGAAGTGGCGAGGAAGCTTCCGAGGACATCGCCCTCGTCGAACCCTGGGGCGAGCGATACTACCTCCTGCTCGAATCCACCGGAGATAATCGAATCCCGAACCCCGAGCGTCTGCCCGGAGCCACCGGCAAGGCGACTCAACACGCCCCGGAGTCCATCCCCGCCTTCAGTGCGATCTTTTCCTCCGGCCCCGACAAAGATCCCAAGACCTGGGACGACAATGTTTGCAGTTGGCGGTGAGACCCTGAGGGCGGGAGGGTAGTACTCCGGCTCTGAGGCCTCTCAAACTGCCGCAGGGGATGAATCTCCTGCAGCATTCCGTCATTCCCCCACTGCTGGGGAACGATCCCTCGCCGCATTCCGCCGTTCCCCCGCCGCTGGGGAACGATCCCCCACCGCATTTCGCTGTTCCCCTGCCGCTGGGGAACGATCCCCAGCGGCAAAAAGTGATTCCCCTGGCGCATTCCGCTCATCCCCAGCCGCAGGGGAAAGGCCCGAAATGCCCTTATTTCCGCCGTGGTGCGCACTTCGCCGCTGCGCGAGTATTGGGAATGAAGGCAGAAACGGCAGTCTTGACCTTTTCACGGCGAATCCCTAGCCTGAGCGGGTAAATCAAACTCACCCCTATGAATTACCTCCGCCTGCTACCTCTCGTCTGCCTTTTCGGATTCCTCTCGGCAAGTGATGCTGCGGATAAGCCGGTGAAGGTGAAGCCCTCCAAGGTCAGCGCGGCGAAGGGGCGTGACCGGGAAAAGCTATACACACCCTGGATGACTCAGAACGAACTGGTGAAGCTGAATGACGAGAAGGAGAAGACCAGCGAGCAGATGATTTATTTCGAGTATCACGAGGGGAAGCGCCAGTACCGCGCCATCCATTCCAAGGCGATCCGCTTCAATGGCTGGTGGTGGAACACGACCTATGGCGAGAAGGAAATGGAAGACGAGGTGAACACTTACAAAGCCCGTGGCTATGCCCCGCTCTTCGTGGTGCTGGAGGGGAATTATTATCGCATGCTTTTCGTGAAGCCCGAGCAGATCTCGGAGGCCCAGAAGCTCTTGAAGGAGCTTGGCGTGGAGCCGCCGGCGCTGAAATGATTTTCCTCTCGCTTCCCCCCTCATCCCGGTCATAGCTCGACGGGTGGAAGACAAGGAATACAAAGTGAAACTGGAGATTTTCGAGGGCCCCCTCGACCTCCTTCTTTATCTCATCAAAAAGGATGAGATCGACATCTATGACGTGTCGATCGGGCGCATCACGAAGCAGTACCTCGACTACATCAACACCTTCAAAATGCTGAATGTGGAGCTGGCCAGCGAGTTCATCGTCATGGCGGCCAATCTGATGTATCTGAAAAGCCGCGAGCTGCTCCCGCAGGCGCAGCAGCCGCCGGAAGAGGACGCCGATGAAGAAGACCCGCGCTGGGAGCTCATCCGCCAGCTAGTCGAATACAAGAAGTTCAAGGACGCGGCCCAGTTCCTCGGCATCCAGGAGGTGAAGGGCGACGAGTTCTTCGCCACCAGCCCCGAGCCGATGGATCTCGAAGCCCCCATCATGACGGTGGCCGGCGTGGGCATTTTCGACCTCATCCGCGCCTTCCAGCGCGTGCTGAAGCGCTTTGAAAACACCACCGACATCCGCGAGATCGTCAGCGACCGCTTCACCGTGGCCGACAAGATCGAGCACCTGCTGGAGGCCATCCCGCTGGGCGGCAAGGTGCGCTTTGAAACGCTCTTCAGCGATGCCGCGAGCCGCGTGGAGGTGATCGTGACCTTCCTGGCCATGCTGGAACTCATGAAGCTAAACCACCTCCAGGTGGAGCAGGCGGAGATGCTCGGTGAGATCATCGTCGTGCGCCCGAAGATCAACGAAGCCGCCAAGCCGCTCGACTTCGGCGGTTGAGTCCTTGGGCAAGGGGTGGCTGACACAGCGCGTTTTTTGCGGACTATGATGAAGCTGATCTCGCTATCCCTGCTGATCTCTCTTTCCGCTCAAGCCGCTGACTGGCCCCGCTGGCGTGGCTCTGATGGGGCGGGTGCCTGGAACCCGGCGGAGATGCCTGCGGACTTTGCGACTCGGGAGCCGGAGCTGCTTTGGAAAACCAAGATCGGCGGCGGCTTCGGTGGCGTGACGGTCTGCGCGGGTCGCGTGTATGTGATGGATCGCCCGAAGCCACCCGGCAAGACGGAGCGCGTGCTGTGCTATGATGCCGCCACGGGGGCTCAGCTCTGGCAGCACGAATGGGACGCTGATTATGGCTCCATGGAATATGGCAGCGGCCCGCGTGCCAGCGTGACGATCCATGAAGGCCGCGCCTACGCCCTCGGTGCCGCAGGCATGGCGCTGTGTCTGGAGGCGGTGAAGGGCACCGTCGTCTGGCAGGTGGACACGGTGAAGGAGCACAGTGCCCAAGTCCCCACCTGGGGCTTTGCAGCCTCGCCCGTGATCGATGGGTCCCGCGTGCTGCTGCATGTCGGCGCGCAGCCTGCTGGCAGCGTGCTCGCTTTGGACAAGCTGACGGGCAAACCCATCTGGCGCGGCGGCCCAGATCCCGCCGGCTACTGCACGCCGGAGATCATCACGCACGGCGGGAAGCGGCAGTTGATCGCCTGGGGCCCGGAGCACATCCAGAGCCTCGATCCCGAGACGGGCGCGGTGTTTTGGACCTACCCCTACAAGATCACCTACGGCGTCAGCATCGCCCAGCCGATCTACCGCGATGGGCTGTTGCTCGTGTCCGGCTACTGGCATGGCACGAAGGCGCTGCGGCTCGGTGCCCAGCCCACGGAGGTCTCGCTGGCCTGGGAGAATGAAAAGGACATGTGCGGCCTCATGGCGGCCCCGCTTTTCAAAGACGGCGTCGTCTATCTGCTCGATAAAACCAGCGGCCTGCAAGCCATCGAACTCAAGAGCGGCAAGATCCTCTGGAGCGACGCCAACACGCTGACGCCGAAGGACCGCAACCCGCAGATGAGCCTCGTCTGGCTGCGTGAAAGCGAGGGCCTCGCCACCCTGCTGAACGCCAGCGGCGAGCTGGTGCATGTGCGCCTGAAAGCCACCGGCTTCGAGGAACTCGGCCGCCATCAGATCATCGGCAAAACCTGGGCGCATCCGGCTTTCGCAGGCGGCGTGGTCTTTGCCCGCTCTGATACGGAGCTGGTGGCTTGGCGGCTGTGGCCGTGAAAGGACTGCCCCGGCATTTGATGAACGATGACGCCCAAGGCCTGCGTTTGCAGCCGCTCCATGAAGCGTCTCATCCTGCTAAGCTGCCTCCTTTCGTCATTCGTCATTCGGGCTTCGTCCTTCAGTGCTGAAAGCGCGCCCAACATCCTCTGGCTCACCAGTGAGGACCACGGCCCGCACATGGGCTGCTATGGTGACAAGTATGCCACCACGCCGAACGTCGATGCGCTGGCAGGGAAGGGGATGCTCTTCAAGCACGCCTGGTCCTGCGGTCCTGTCTGCGCTGCCGCACGCACCACCATCATCGCCGGTATGTATCCGCCCTCCACCGGCGGCGAGCACATGCGCAGCATGACGCAGATGCCAAAGGGCACGAAGATGTATCCGCAGTTCCTCCGCGAGTCCGGCTACTACTGCACGAACAACAGCAAGGAGGACTACAACCTCGCGAAGCCCGAGGGCGTCTGGGACGAGTCTTCCGGCAACGCGCACTGGAAGAAGCGCAAGGACGCGCAGCCCTTCTTCGCCATCTTCAATGAAACATGCAGCCACGAAAGTCAGCTCCGCAAACGCCCCCATGAGCAGGTGCATGACCCCAAAGGCGTCCGCATCCCCGCCTATCATCCCGATACTCCCGAAGTCCGTCAGGACTGGGCGCAATACTATGATCAGGTCACCGAGGCCGATGCCAGCGCAGGCCGCCGACTGAAGGAAATCGAGGAAGCCGGGCTCGCTGCCGACACCATCGTTTTCTACTACGCTGACCACGGCAGCGGCATGCCGCGCAACAAACGCTGGCCCTGCAACAGCGGCCTCCAAGTTCCCATGGTCGTCTATTTCCCGCCGAAGTGGCAGCACCTCGCGCCGAAGGAATACGGCGCAGGCGTGAAGTCAGATCGCCTCGTCAGCTTTGTCGATCTCGCCCCCACGCTGCTCAGCCTCATCGGCGTCC
>JBIKIA010000543.1:0-3729 GCA_044361885.1 Prosthecobacter sp.
GTCGAGTTCATGGTTGAGCAAAGGAAGGTGGACGCCATGGATGAGATAGAACTTCTTATCGAAGCTCCTGGCAATGTCGTGAAACACCTTGAAACCAAGCTGCGAGATACATTTTCCCTGCGTATCCCAGTTCATCTCGTTGAGGCAGGCAGCTTGCCCCGTCATGAGTTCAAAGCGAAACGCTGGCGTCGTGTTTGATGCTGCGCTTATGTCTGTCGTTTCAGCACCATGCCTTTAATTGTCCTTTCCCAAATTTCCAAATCCTACTGCGAACCTGGAGGTCGGCAAGTCGTGCCCGTTCTGAGGGATATCTCACTCAGTATTCAGGTCGGTGAATCGGTGGCCATCGTTGGTCCTTCTGGCTGCGGGAAAAGCACGCTGCTTAACATTCTAGGCACACTTGATTTGCCGGACTCTGGCCAGTACGAATTTGAGGGTGAATCCATTGCCAGATGTAGTCCTTCGCGTCTCGCTGCACTGCGCAGTGAGAAGATCGGCTTCATCTTTCAACTCCACCATTTGATGCCACAATGCAGTGTCCTGGAAAATGTGCTCCTACCCACGCTTGCCTTGCAGGCTTCTTCTTCGGCAAGTGCTGCAAGACAACGAGCGGAACATCTGCTTGAGCAGGTGGGGTTGCAGGATCGACTGTTGTGGAAGCCTTCCCAGCTCTCGGGGGGCGAACGTCAGAGAGTGGCCGTTGTTCGTGCTTTGATCAATGAGCCGAAGCTGATTCTGGCCGATGAGCCGACCGGGGCTTTGGACGAAAAGAACGCTGAGTCACTGACGTCACTTCTTGTGGATCTGCACAAGACTACCGGCGTCAGTCTTGTGCTGGTCACGCATCATCCTTTGCAGGCAGGACGAATGGGTCGGGTGCTGAGAATTCACGAAGGCCGTCTGGCCTGAGTTTGATTTCCTGTGCTCAGTAGGCGTTGTCACGCTTGAAGAATGTGAGGAACATGATCTGGAGATCCAGCATGAGGCTCCAGTTTTCTAGATACCAGAGATCGCACTTGATGCGTTCCCCAAGATCGGTGTCACCTCGCAGACCTTTGATTTGTGCCCAGCCAGTCATCCCGGGCTTGGCTGCATGTCGTGCATTGTAATGAGGGATCTCGTGCTTGAAGTTTGCGATCAATTCCGGCCTTTCGGGACGCGGGCCGACGAGACTCATTTCGCCTTTGAGGACGTTCCAGAACTGCGGCACTTCATCAATGTTCCACTTCCGCATGAATGCTCCCACCCGCAGGCGGCGTGGATCATCCTGGGTGCACCATTGAGCTCCAGTTGTTTCGGCGTTGAGTTTCATGGAGCGGATTTTGATGATTTCAAAGGGCATGCCGTTCATGCCCCAGCGGCGTTGACGATAGAAGATCGAGCCGGGAGACTCGAGGTAAACGATGGCTCCAAAAATGGCGATTACAGGTGCGCTGATGATCAATCCGAAGAGCGCACCCAACACATCCAGCGCGCGTTTGAGCATTACATTCAGCGTGCTGTCTAGTGGCAGGCGATTGATGCCGAGTACGGGCGTGCCTGCGATGGTTTCTAATGAGAGGCCAGAGACAAAAATGCGGAATACCGAGGGGGCGAGCTTGAATTGGATCATTTCGCGCTCACACAGATTGGCCAGTTCTACAAGTTGCTCGCGCGGTAGATCCGCCACGATGACCATGTCCACCTCATGCTGGGCGATCACGCGTTGAATGTTTTCTACGTAGCCGACGAAGGGAATGTTATCTTGTATGGAGGGGATTTCGCGAGATTCTGAGGCATCCACCCAGCCGACGAGATTGAATGCGTGGGCACGATCCTCGCTTAGGGTTCGCCATAGCCGCTGCGCGTCGTCATTCCAACCGACGAAAAGAGTCCTTTGCTGAAGCGTTTCGATACGTCCGGGCGAGTGGAGAAAACTATCAAACAACCAACGCCATCCGAGCAGCAACAGCAGCGAGCAGGCTCCATTCAGTGCCACATAGACACGGGAGATCGAAGGTTCGAGTTTCAGTGCCAGAGAAAATGACAGGAAGCCCAAAGTCCAGATCAATACAGCGCGTGCGATGCGGGATGCGATCCAACGATTTCTCAGCAGAACACTTCGGTGGTAGAGCCCCTGCCAGCCCAGAGCAAGAAGCAGCGTGAGCGAACCCAGAGCCATGTGGCCGGAATACTGACGGAGTTCGATGGTGGAAGCGATGCCGAAGTCCCGAATAAAGGAGTGAAATCGTAGCCAGTACGCTGCATGCTCAGCCAACAGAATCATGACAAGATCGCCCAGAATGGACACTAGAACCCAGAGGTGCAAAGAGGGGAGACTACGCTGCTTGATGACGCGCTGCTCCTTCAGTCTTTCCAGCATATTGCCGGTGATAGGACCGGGACTGGCGATCAACACTTGATCTGGTTTGAGGTTGTTCTTGGCCGGCATGATCCTTAATTTGCTATAAATTATGGTAAATAACAGATGTGGCGTGATATTTTTTGATAAAAAAGGTCACAAACTCTAATTTTTGATACTCGGGCTGTGCGCATAAACTCCTCGTGGCTGGTGATTCATAGGTGCTTTTGATGCCATGAGCTCTGTTTTTGCATTTCTGAAAAATATCGTATAAACCCATTTGGCAGATGCTCCGGTTTTGGGAGTGTACTGCGTGAAAACAGCAAACCTTGGACTCTGGCTGATTGGCACCGTTTTGGCATGGGGAGGCTGGATCGTTATCGATATGTCTCGTCCACCCCAAGACGCTGGGAGTTCTTTGCTTTCCGTGGTGAAAGGTTCGACTGTACCAGTTCTCGTGGAGTTTTACGCCGACTGGTGTGGCCCCTGCAAAATGGTCGGGCCAGTGGTTGAGGCCCTGGGCGTGGAGGTGTCTGGAAAGGCCCGCGTAATCCGGATCAACGTGGATGAGCAGCGCGCCGCATCGAGCGAGCACGGCATTCGGGGGATTCCGACTTTTATTGCTTTCAAAAATGGTAAAGAAGTGCGCCGGGAGGTAGGAGCCATCTCAAGACAGGTGATGCTCGATATGCTCGGACTATGATGCCAAGCACCTCGTAAGCACAAAAAAGGGGCGGAAGTTACCGCCCCTTTCAGATTCACAAACTGGATCTGGATCAGGTCGGCACTCCGATCAATCCGCCTGGCAGACCCCCAACCTCCTCGACATCCTGGGTGACGGGTCGAGATTCGGCGGCTTTTGGCACAGGTGGTGGCTGGGGAGGAGGTGGCTTGGTATCAGGGGGATTAATCAGGCGACCATGCTCCATGATTTCTTTGATATGGCTGCCATCAAGCGTTTCGTATTCGAGGAGGGCGTGGGCAATGGCATCGAGCTTGTCCTTGTGTTTGAGGAGGATGGATTTGGCCTCGGCGTAGGCTTCATCAATGAAGCGTTTCACTTCTTCGTCGATCTTCTGGGCAGTGTCCTGGCTGTAATTGCTGCTGCCACGGCCCATGAAGGATGTGGTTTCATTCTCACCATACTCGATCATGCCAAGTTTTGTGCTCATGCCCCAGGAGCAGACCATGCTACGGGCGACGCGTGAGGCCATGCGGATGTCTCCACTGGCACCATTGGTGACATCACCAAACTGAATTTCCTCTGCCACACGACCACCCATGGCGACGATGAGGTCATCAAGGAGTTCGCTCTTGCGGTTGTTATGCTTATCCTCTTCAGGCAGCCACATGGTGGAGCCGAGTGAGGGCCCGCGGGGGATGATGGT
>JBIKIA010000087.1:0-12294 GCA_044361885.1 Prosthecobacter sp.
TCGGTAGCACCTGATCATTCGCGTAGTTCCGCAGTGCCGAATCCTCGGCGAGCAGACTCGGCAGCAGCACGTTGTTTCCATGCGCCACCCAGATGCACCCATCGGGGCCGAGCTTGATGTGATTCCGTCCATGCCCCACACCGCCTTCGCTGTGCATGAGCTCCTCCTTTTTCTCGAAGACACCATCGCCATCCGTATCGCTCAGGCGGTAGAGACCTTTGCTGTTGTTCGCGTTCGCGTACAGCACGCCGTGTGCATAGACGAGGCCGCGACATTCCAGCAGTGTGCTTTCGATCTCCATCATGCTGCCCGACTTCGGGTCGATGCGCAGCAGGCCCTTTTTCTCCTTCGATAAAGTCACACGCCCCTGCGGATCAAAAGCCATCGCCACCCACGAGTCTTCACCCGGCTGTGCCGAGCGCACGAGCTCCGCTTTGAAGCCGGGCAGCAGAGTGAAGTCCTTCGGGTCCGTGGCCTGACTCTGCGCGCCGGGTTTGGCAAGCTGCCAGGAATTGTAGGCATCGAAGGTCTTCTTCAGATCGAAGGGATTCTTCGCCGCATCCGCCTCTCCGTGAACGATCACTTTCCCATCGGGCGAGGTCCACGCGGCATCCGTCGGAATCCAGCGCACGGCGGCGAGATCGCCATTCAGTTCCAGCAGAGCCGCCACGCGCGGTTTGGCCGCAGTGAGGCGCAGCACATTCGTGCCTGCAACGATCCGCGCGGTGAGGTCCAGACTCACCGCAGGCTGATCGTGAGTCGCCTTGACCTGCTGCACCGGTTGGCCGTTCAAGCTCACCTCCGTGTCCGTCTCGCAGGCCAGCAGCAGGATCGCCTTCAGCAGCCGACCCTGGGATTCAAAGCGCGTCTCGATCCCGGCTGCCGTCTCCGTCGAAACCCCGATCCACTGCGGCATCGGCGGTTGATTCGCCATTTGCGCCTGAGCGATGCCGATGATGATGAGCAGGAGAGGAAGGGGGAACTTCATGCAAACAAGATCACGATCCCCCGCTCATTCCTTTCATGGGCCAGTTCATGCCTCATATTCAAAGTCCCCCATCTGCCCCCATCATTTTACCCTTCATCATTCTACCGAGTCTCATCTTGGAGGGGGAACAGGGGTAAAATGATGGAGATGGTTTGTCTGAATCTGCGGGAATCCTGCTGTCCCACCTCTTTTTCGTTTCCCATTGCAGCCTTTCGGAAAACGAGCTCGGGGGTATCTTGTCAGCCATCGCCATGCTCACTGCCGCCACACGCATCATCCAAAAACTACGCCACTCTGGTTATGAGGCCCTGCTCGCGGGTGGTTGTGTGCGGGATCATCTGCTCGGGCGGGAGCCGAAGGACTTCGATGTCGCCACCAGTGCGACGCCGGATCAGGTCATCGCGCTGTTTCCTGGGGCGCTCACGGTTGGGGCGCATTTCGGCGTCGTCATCGTGCGGCAGGGCGGGGAGCAGATCGAGGTGGCCACGTTCCGCACGGACGGCAGTTACAAAGATGGCCGCCATCCCGAGAGCGTGACTTTTTCCACGGCTGAAGAGGACGCGAAGCGACGCGATTTCACCGTGAATGGTCTTTTCCGCGATCCGATTGAGGACCGCATCATCGACCATGTCGGCGGACAGGCCGATCTGGAGAAGCGCGTGCTGCGTGCCATCGGCGATCCCGCGCAGCGCTTCGCGGAGGACAAGCTGCGCCTGCTGCGTGCTGTGCGCTTCGCCACCACACTTGGCTTTGAGATAGAGCCGGAAACCTGGCGCGCCGTCATCGACTTCGCCCCGCAAATCCAGAGCGTGAGTGCCGAACGCATCCGCGATGAACTCATCAAGATCTTCCTCCACCCGAATCGTCTGCGCGGCTTCGACCTGCTGATGGACAGCGGCCTCATGGCGCAGGTGCTGCCGGAGATCCTCGTACTCAAAGGCGTGGAGCAGCCGCCGCAGTGGCACCCAGAGGGTGATGTCTTCATCCACACGCGGCTCATGCTAAGCCTGCTGCCGGAGCAAGTCTCGCTGCCTCTTGTGCTGAGTGTGTTGCTGCATGACATCGCCAAGCCGGCGACTTTCACGGTGGATGAAACGGGCCGCATCCGCTTCAATGGTCACGACAAACTCGGCGCCGAGATGACCGGTGACATCCTCCGCCGTCTGAAGTTCCCGAACGATACCATCGAGCCTGCACAGGTGGCCGTGGAGCATCACATGGTCTTCAAGGATGTGAAGAAGATGAAAAAGAGCACGCTGAAGCGCATGATGTCCCGCCCGACCTGGCCGGATGAGCTTGCACTGCATCGGGTCGATTGCCTGGGCTCGAACGGTCTTCTGGATAACTATGAGTTTATGCTGGCAAAGGCCGCCGAGTTTTCCACCGAACCGCTGATTCCTAAGCCGCTACTCAATGGCCGTGACCTCATCGCCCTCGGCTGGCAGCCTGGAAAAACGATGGGCGAGGCGCTGACAAAGGTGCAGGATGCCCAACTTGAAGGCCTCATCGCCACACATGAGGAAGCACTCGCGTGGCTGAGTTCTCAAGACATTCATGCGTAGCTGCTGGCATCAGCCTGAGGGAGGTTGTGCTCTTGTGGAGGATTTTTTTAGGGTTGGCGTGATATGGAAATTGATATTGCCTCGCTGCGTCTTTGATAAAAACAGAAACACCTTCAACTCCTGCATGAATGTCCATCACCTCGAACTCTTCTACTATGTGGCACGGCACGGTGGTGTCAGCTCGGCAGCACGGGCCATGCCCTATGGCATCCAGCAGCCAGCGATCAGCTCTCAGATACTCCAGCTTGAGGATGTTCTCGGTGTCACCCTCTACCAGCGTCGTCCATTCCAGCTCACCCGTGAAGGGCAGGCGCTGTATGAGTTCATCTCGCCATTCTTCGGCGGCCTGTCAGAGATATCCAATCGTCTGCGAGGTGGCGGCGAAAACCGCCTGCGCATTGCTTCAGCGGAAGTCGTGCAGCGTGATTACCTGCCAGATCTACTTTCCAGAATGCGGCGGCGTGTGAAGGGGTTTCATTTCACCCTCACTCATGGTCGGCAACATGAAATCGAGGCCCTGCTGGTCTCGCAGCAGATCGATGTCGGTCTGAGCACCTTAATGGATCAGACGACGGTGAATATTGAATCACGTGAGCTGCATCGTCTGCCCCAGGTGTTGCTCGTTCCTGCAAAGAGCACGATCACCAAGGCAGTGCAGATCTTTGAGAAGGACCGCATTGATCTGCCGCTCGTGTCCATGGATTCCACTGATGTGCTGTCACGCCTGTTTCAGTCCACCCTGCGCCAGCGAGGGCTGGAGTGGCTGCCGAGTCTTGAGGTTGGTAGTCTAGACCTCGTTGTTCGATATGTGGCGGAGAACTTTGGCGTAGGGCTGGCCCTGCGTCATCCGCGTGTCGAGTTCCCGTCCAGCGTAAGAGCACTCGACTTGCCTGACTTTACGCCACTGAGCTTTGGTGCGTTGTGGACAGGCCGAATGACGCCGCTTCTTGAGGCTTTTTTGAGTGAGGCCGAATCTTTGGCAAAGAACCTCGGCTGAAGCACGAACGACGAACTCAGGGGGGCGAGGAAGAAGGCGCGGAAGATATTCTCACTGGTGGGTCCGGTGGTGCGGTCTTCGAGGTATTGCTCGGTGCTGGCGGGCAGATCGATGTCTTTGCTCGCAGCATTACGGTTCCTTCCCTTTTTTCCCTGCCCTGATTGCCTCCAGCTTTGTGATTCCAAGCTGGCATACTACCAAGCCTCACTTCACATTGAGCCCATGACTTGGCTCCGCCTGATCCTCCTTTTTTCCTGTCTCGGCCCGGCTGCCTGGCATCTGGATGCCGAGCAGCGCGCGGGCAGATTTCAGCATATTGACGATCTCTTCCTGGACTTCCTCGTCGCCAATGCCCGCGAACGCCTCAGCCAGCCAGCCAGCGCTGAAAATGAAGATCAGGTCTCTTTCGTCGCCCTTCGAGAGGAGCAGAAGGGGGAATACGCCGCCTGGCCGCCGCCGCCTCTGGACTGGCAGACGCTCTTCAAGGCTCTCCAACCTTACGAGCCGCGCGTCCTCGTCATCGCCACCCCCTTAAATTGGGGCCGCCCCTCTCCTGAATTTGTTCCCGCAGTAGCCGAGGCGCTGTTTCCCTTCGCCCAAGTCGTCCAGGGCATCGAAATCCAGCCCGCCGAGACGGCCCCTGCCAACCCACCGTTCATGGGCGACCTCACAGATGTGCTGCCCCGCTTTCAACGCGTGGACGGTCCGCTCAGCTCCGCACCAGCGTTCAGCGCGCTGATTACCGCACCCGATCCAGCGCTGCGTCCTTCGGGCGATATGGGGCTGCTGGCCGTGCGGCAAAGTGCCAAAGGCTGGTCCATGCCCTACGCTCTGCTCGCCGAGGACACTCTCGTTCCCTGCCTGCTCGCGCAGACCTTTTCCCGGCTCACCAGCAGCCCTTATGCCCTGCATCGCCTCCGCCTCGGCCCTGGTGCGGGAGCTTACCTTTCCGATGGCACCTTTGTCCCCCTTCAAAACGATGGCAGCCTGGCCGTGGACTCCGCCACGAGCGTTCCGGTCATTAACGCCCTCGATCTCATGACCGGCACCCTCGCCGACGCCCTCAGCCCTGCGGACAAAGACGCGCTCGGCAAAGGCAAGGTCATCGTCATCGGCCCCGATCACGAAGAGAATGCCAGCCCGCGCCTCGCCTACCTGCACGCCCAGGCGCTCGCCCAAACGCTGAACCTCCCGAAGCTGCAAAAGCTCACCCAGATCCAGCAATGGATCGCCTGGGGCATCGCTGCTCTGGCAGCCACATGGCTGGTCCTGCGAGTTCGGCGCGGGCGCGCCCTCTGGATGGGCATCGGGCTCATCTTCTGCGCGCTGGTCATCAGCTTCCTGGCCTTCCAAGCCAGCCTCCTCTGGTGCCCGCCGACCATCCCGGCAGCCCTCATCGCCATCGGCGCGATCCTTGGCATGATCATCGGACGTAGTGCGGCTAAAGTAGCTGCAGCCCCATCCGAAGCTAGCCCCCTCTGAGTCTCTACCAGATCACATCCACCAGCACAGTGGCGACCATCGCCAGGGCCAGCGCGAAACGCACCGCGAGGCCAACCCCAGTGCCGAGCAGAGTGCCCCAGGTGCTTTTCACCGCCGGGGCCATGCGCTTCTTGGCAAAGATCAGCTCAAAGGCCAGACCGCCGATCAGCGGCCCGAGGATGAAGCCTAGCGGTGCAAAGAAGAGTCCGATAATGCCACCGACAAAGACGCCCATGATCCCCCAGCGGCTCGCCCCAAACCAGCGCGCGCCCATCGCCCCGGCGGCCATGTCCACAAAGTAGGACACCACGAGCAGCAGAACCAGGATGACGATGCCCACCCAGCCCATGCCATGCTCAGGCAGAAGCAGTGTGTGCAGCACCCCAGCGATGAAAATCAAAAAAGGCCCGGGCAGCAGTGGCAGCACGGAGCCGATCAGGCCGGCGAGCAGCAGACAGATCGTCAGCGCCCAGACGCTGAGGATCTGCCACGGCAGCGAGGTGACCATGGTGGTGAGCCATTCCCAGGAATCTTGAAACCAGTCGAGCATGGGGAGGATTACGCGAGCGATGGGCCGCGTGCCAGCCGAGTTCCGTGAACAAATCAACGCCAGACAATCTTCGACTCCACCGGCTGGCGCACACTGCGCGGCCAGTTCAGGCCCGGCTTCAGCCAGCCGAGATAGATGAGTCCGACGCAGCGGTCCTCAGCCCGAATCCCGAGCCACTCACGGAAGCTGGGAGCATCCAGCACAGGCGGTGTTGACCAATAGCCACCGAGCCCGGCCGCCGTGGCACTGAGCTGGAGATTTTGCAGTGCACAGGCAACGGCTTCGATCTCCTCGATCTCGGGGATCTTCGCGCCACCATTCCGCTCCATCACGACCGCGATGACGACGGCTGCCAGCAGCGGAGTGCTGCCCATTTTTTGGAGCTTGTCCTCGCGGAACTCCGCCGGAGGCGTGCTATCTCGATACGACTCCTGCATCTGTGCCGCCAGATGCTGGCGTGAGCCGCCCTGAAACACATGAAACTTCCACGGCTCGGTCAGCCCATGAGTCGGAGCCCAGGTGGCATCTTCGAGAAGCTGAAGCAGCAGCTCGCGCTCGATGTCACGAGCAGGGTCCATGTCCGCCGGCTTGATGGAACGACGGTGGCGGATGAGGGCGGAGATTCCAGAGTGATCGGGAAGCATGGTGGTGAACAAGGTTAACTCAGCCTTCCTTCACCACCTTGCCGCCGAGCGAAAGGATGCGCGCCTTGCCTTTGGCGTCTTCAGCCTCGGCGATCTGGTGATTGGCCACATACATCTGGCTCAGTGCCGTCCAGGCGAGGAGATCATTCGGGCGGAGCGTGGTGGCCATGAGTCCGGCACCGATGGCTTCCTTCAAGTGGCCCGTTTTCATCAAGGACATGCCGAGCGCATGCCAGCCGTCGAAGAACTGCGGATCAATCTCCACACAGCGGCGGTAAAGCGGCACGGCTCCTTCGAGGTCGCCGAGGGCGATGCAGCCGCTGGCCTCGTCGAAAAGGTCGTCGATGGCAGCAGCGGAGGAGTCGGACATGGCGCGGAGTGAACGCTTACGCGCTCATCTTCAGATGCACCTGAAGGCCGGCTTCTTCGCGCTTCTGGTTGAACCAGGATTGGAAGAGGCGCTGGCGCTCCTGGCTGGCATTGCGGTCTTCGGTGTTCTTGCGGAGAGCGGCGCTGTCGTCGCGTTTGCGCAGTTCACGAGCAGCCACATAGACGAGTGTCGCGCCTTTGTCGGTGTTCACAGCCTTGGCGACTTCGCCTGCGGCGACCTTTTGCGCCTCAGTGGCGATCTCCTGGGCGTTTGGTAGATCGGTCGGTGGCTCGTTGACGGTGAGTTCCTTCACCGCAGCGAGAGTGAGCTTCTTCTCTTTGGCGAGATCGTCGATCTTCTTGCCAGCCTTCAGGCCTTCTTGAAGGGCGGTGCGGGCGTCGTTGACGGCTTTGGAAAGAGCTTCCTGGGCTTTCTGGCCGACGAGTACTTCCTTCACCTTGTCCTTCACTTCGGCGAGTTCCTGCTGCTTCGGCTCCTCAACCTTGGTGACCGCAAAAACATAGTAGCCCTTGGTTCCCTTCACCGGATCACTGATCGGACGGGAGTCCTTGTTGTGAGCAAAGATGGCGTCGATGAGTTCCTTCTCGTCCTTGATGGCGTCAGGCGGAGTGTCCTTGGCAAAGAGTGCAGCGGTCTCGGCCTTTTCCTTCAGCGTCTTCACGATCTCATCAAATTTGGCCCCTGGGGCGATGCTGGCCTCGTTGAATTTCTCCACGCGGGCGACCTGCTCCTTCTGGAGTTTCGTGCGCTCTTCGAGGGGCTTCTTGTCCAACTCAGCGGGATTGGCAAAAAGCACATAGCTGACCGCGCGCTTCTCGATGGTTTTATAGGTATCCTTGTTCTCGTCGTAGTATTTCTTGAGTTCGTCTTCCTTCACTTCGGCGGTCTTTTTGAAGTCATCGAGGGCGAAGTTGATGGTCTGAATCTTGAGCGTCTGATGACGGCTGGCATAGGCCTTCTCAGTCTCGACTGGCGAAGGCACGTAGTTCTTGCCGATGAGTTCCTGGAGGCGTTTGTAACCGAGGCTCAGCTTCGCGATGTCGAGCATGTCCTGCCCGCCCATGCCATACATGCCGAGGTTTTGCTGGAGATTGAAAGCGCGCTGCGGGCTGAAAACGCCGTTCTCCTGAAGAGCCTGGGTTTTCTCCAGCTCGACCTTGGCCTCTGCATCACTCGGATGGATGCCGAGATCCGCCATCTGGCGTTTCAGCACGAGCATGTTGAAGACGAAGTCGCGTCCGCCGGACTCAGGACTACGGGCAGCCGACATGAGGCCGAAGTAGAGTTCATACATCTGCAGCATCTGGATGATCTGCGTGGAGCGCTCCAGGCGCTGCATTTCGGCGACGGTGTATTTGTCTCCATAGATGGTGAAGGCATCATCCGAGGTGGTGGCCATCTTCTGGCCGTCGGTGCGGGTGCCGCCCCAGGAGGCAAAGCTGATGATGATGACCACGGTAAGGGTGATCATGAAGGCACCACGGTGGCGGCGGAAAAATTCGAGCATGGCGTGCGGTAGTTGGCTGGGTGGAAAACGGGCGCGGAAGTAAGCCGCAGCGCTCCAATGGGCAAACGGAAAAACCGTTTGCATGGAGTCTGGTCCGGGTCGCGTTTGAGTCTGCCCTTCCCCGACATGCGCTTTTTCACCTCCCTCCGACCTGCTTTTCTAGCCCTCGCCCTGACCTCCTCAGCGATCGCAAATGCCGAGGACGGCTTCGTGCCAATGTTCCAGCCAAACAGCCTGGATGGCTGGGTGAACGCGAATTGCGCCCCTGAAACTTGGAGCATCAAAGACGGCGTCATCGCCTGCACGGGCAAGCCCACCGGAGCTCTGCGCACGGCGAAGCAGTATGAAAATTTCGTCCTGGAAGCCGAGTGGCGGCATCTCAGCAGCGGCGGAAATTCCGGCATTTTCATCTGGGGCACACCCATCAGCGCCCCTGGCGTGCCCTTCCTCCGTGGCATTGAGGTCCAGGTGCTCGACCACGGCTACATGAAAAATGCCGACCCAACCAAGCCGCGCTGGTTCACCACCCATGGCGATGTTTTCCCCATTCATGGAGCCACGATGGACCCGCACGGTGATCACAGCGGCTCACGCAGTTTCCCCAGCGAGGAGCGCAGCAAACCAAGCCCCGAATGGAACCACTACCGCATCGAAGCCAACAACGGCCGCCTCACGCTCGCCGTGAATGGCAAGGTCGTCAGCGGCGGTGACAACTGCAACTACCGCAAAGGCTACCTCGCCCTGGAATCCGAAGGCGCGCCCGTGGAGTTCCGCAACGTGCGCATCAAAGAACTGCCCTCCACGAACACGCCCGCCGAACTCACCGCGCCTGCCGACCAAGGCTGGAAGCCGCACTACACCGGCGTCGATTTCCGCAACTGGATCGTCCCCGCAACTGGCGGCTCGAAGTGGAAGAACAGCGACTGGCAGATCCAGCTCCTCGCTGGTCAAACGGGTTCCGCTCTGTGGAGCGAGGCTGAGTTTGGCGACTGCGAAATCATCTGCGATGTGAACCTGCCGAAGGACACCGACCTCAGCAAACCCGCCGCCGGACTCTGCGTGCGCGGCCTGAGCCTTCCGCTCGTGGAACTCGGAGCCGGTGGCAAAGGGGCCATCTCCCTCGGAGCCGACAAGATCAAGGCGGGCCGCTGGTATCGCATCAAAGCGACGCTCCATGGCAAAACAGCCAAGGTGCTCATCACCGAAGCTCAAGAAAACAACCCGCAGACCTTCGAAGCCACCGTCGATATGAACGCGAAGGGTCGCATCGGCCTAGCCGACCTTACGCAAGCCGTCGGCTATGCGAATATCTTCGTGCGCGATCTCTGAATCGAATCGGGATTGGCAGGCATGGCGTTAAGCCTTTAGCTTTCCGCCTTCATGCCCGAAACCACCTTCCATGAATACCAGGATAGCCCCGCCGAACGCGAGGAGTTGCTGGCATTCCTGAAGCGTCCGGGAGGCTTAATGCCGATCCAAGGCACCTGGGAGGAGCGCCTCGCGCATTGGTGGGATGACAATCCTTTCGCTCACCAGCATTCCTACCGGGGTCGTGTGATTCATCATCAGGGCAAGGTCGTGGGATACGCCGGCGCGATCCCCGAAGGCTACGCCCTTCATGGGCAAACGATTCCCGTTTTGCTGGCCACTACGCTGGAGGTGCTTCCCGAATACCCGAAGTCTGGCCTCTCCATGCTGCTGAAGATGCGCAGCCTCAGTGAGGAAATCCCCATCATCCACACCACTCCGAGTCCGAAGCTCCAGCACACGCTCATCAAGATGGACGCACGCGCCGAGACTCAGGTACAGCGGCGGTATTTCCTCACGGGAACTTTGGCAAAGCTCAGCCGCTGGCCCCGGCTCAATGCCGCCATGACGCTCACCACCCACGTGCAGGATGTCCTCGCCATAAGCCGTCCCTATCAAAGAGCCGACCGACTGGAAAAGTGGCACAGCCCCGAGTCCCTGCGCTGGCAGCTCAGCACCCCCACACGCCAGCAGGCCTTCATCGGTGCCATCGACTCCTCGGGCACGCTGCATTCCTTCCTAATCCTCTCACCACACCGCGTGCGCGGCATCCCCGCCTGGGACATCCTCGAAGCCTTCACCACCCGCGATGACTTCAGCGAACTCCACGCCCTCGCCGGCGCAGTGACCCGCCAGCCCGGCCTGCTTCCCACCAAAGCCAGCCTCATCACCGCCGCCAGCTTCCCTGGAGATCATTCTTGGGAAAGCTCCCCTGCCCTTCTCACTCGCGACCAAAAGGTCTGCCACTACTTCATGCTGCCGGAATCCCTGCGCAGCGTCCCCAAACACACTGTCATGGCCGAAGGTGACTTCGTGATGTGATTAGCACTTGCGCGCTCGTCTCTGCGCGCCACAGACTCAGCCATACCTCGCGCGCACGGATAGCTCAGTGGTAGAGCGGCTCGTTTACACCGTGAACGGGGTGATTTGCCCCATTTTGCCTAACTTGTTCTCACCTCATCTCTCCTGCGTAGCGGCACGAGAGCGGAGACTCCCAAAGGATCTCAATTCGCCCCATTTTTACCCCCGAGTATACAAAACAGTATCAGCAGATTGACGGCTCTGAGGCAATCATTGTCTGGTCATTTTGCTGCCTGATGCGCGGGTGCACAAAGGTGTTATACACTTCGACTCAGCCTCAGTTGATTCAACGACAGTGAAAGAATGCCACACTCCATCCCCCCATGAAGATGAGCCCGCCACATTTAACGGGCGATTGACGCATCGCATACCTGAAGCGGCCCAAACACCCGTAAATTCTGGCCGCTAAAAACACCAGTGGCGTTCACGGGCGCGTGACTGCCTTGGTATGTGTTTTTGCGTCGTGCTTTTGTGCTCAATTATGCTATCCATCATCATCAAGGTAATGATGGCTTTTCCTTACCTTTGATAAGACTGCTGAGGTAGTCGATGTCTTTTTCCGTCATTGCAGAGTTGCCCCCAAAGCGCGCTGACCAGCGTATTTTTTTGTTTTCACCCCAAGACTCCAGCAAAAATTGCCCACCCTCTGAGAGATGCTTTTCGATCTTGGAACTTGTGAAGTTTTCTGCCCTCACCACACGGACTTCAAAGGCAACGTCCCCTGAATCGCGCTCCACTTCGTCCACGAAGCCCAGCGAACGGGCCAAAGCAGTATCGTCTCGCAGTTCGCCATACGTGTAGGAGCGAGTCTTGGATTTTTCCTTAACCAGCATTCGTGCCTCGTTCAGCCTATTTTCGATGGCTTGCTCAAGTCCGTCAACGGCCCGGATCGTTTCACGCAGAGTTGCGTTGAGAAGGTTGGCAAAAACCTTCCGCCTACCAATATCTGCTGCCGCATGCAAGGCCACCTCGATCGGCAGGATTGACTTACCGTATTCATCTTGGTTAAGCGTTTCGATACGGGCTTCCTGGAAAGCAAGGTATGACACAGCAGTGTAGTTTCGCCCTTCAGAATCCAGGGGAACTTTTACGCCGTTGATAATGCTGTTTACGTCAACGCCAGACTTGCCAGCCAACCGTACGGCGAAGTTCATCGTGGTGGGAAACCGACCCGTCTCGATGTTGGCCACGTAGCCCTGCGTCAAACCAAGGAGCTTTCCGAGCTCACCCTGCCTCAACCCCATGGCTTTTCTCACACATTTGATAGCGTGATTGGGAGCCCGAACTTGATCTCGATTTTTGGGACCAGGTCTCTTTTTTTGATGAGGGGTATCCTCTGGTTGCTCTGCATCGGACAAAGCTTTTAGCATCATGGGAGAACTTTGACACTGAGCCTCCGTAATGCAATAAAAAGATTAACGCATTATTATTTTAGAAGGATTTTTACCACATGATAAATTTTACACTTGCGATATCCGCCTTGCACGCCAAGAGCCGCCTTCATCTCCAATTGGAGGGTATCCGGGCCGCACAAAGCCACCCGGCAAAAACAAAACGACCATGAAGCCCATTGACCCATCCCCCCCTCCAAGACATGAAACCACATACCGCTCCAAGAAATGCTACCAGCCGACCTGATCGGCTTGCGTACAAAATCGCGGAAGCCGCCCAGATTCTAGGCGTTGCTCCCATCACCATTCGCCGCGCCATCAAGCGGGGGCTTCTCACGCCAATCCGCGCATTTCGCCACCCACTCATAGCAGCAGATGAGTTGCGGCGCTTTGT
>JBIKIA010000544.1:0-3716 GCA_044361885.1 Prosthecobacter sp.
CTCAGGTGCCTCAAACCAGCAGGCGAACACTCACACCGATCAACGCGGCCCACTCCGAGCCAGAGCAGCTTGAGTTCGCGAAGCCCATCTCTCAAGAAGAAGAGGCCGAAGGTGGTTTTGGGGTATTTCTCAAACAGCAGGCGGCATCCACCCCAGAGCCTTTACTCGCAGCCCCAGTGCCCGAAGTCTTTACCGAAGCACCACCTGAGCCCAGGGCAGTGGAAGCTCCCGCAGCGCGCCGTCCGCAATCCAACTCCCCTCCTCCCACCCCTGCACCGGAGCCAATGTCCGCCAGCACGCTGCAAAAAATGCGGGACCAGGGCGTGTATCGAAACGCCTACTTCAAAGACGCGGACTGCTTTGAATGCGGTCATAAATTTAAAGTCAGCCGTTCCTCCCGCTCCGCCAACTGCCCCCATTGTGGCTCTCTCATCTCCCTCGAAGATGTTGAGATTAACATGGCCACCAATCAGGCCATCAAAACGCGTGGAGATGTCCTCATCCGCAAGCGTGGTCATCTCTCCACCGATCTCATCATCTGCCGGGACATCCGCTGCCAGGGCATCGTCGAGGCCAATATCCAAGCCAGTGGTGATGCCGTCTTTCGCACTGTCGGAAACATCATTGGCGAGATCCACTGCAAACGCTTCATCATCGAAAAAGGAGCGGATGTTACCTTCCTGAACCTCATCCATGCCGAGGAAACAGACATCCAGGCCAAGATCACCGGCACCATCCTTTGCACCGGCCCCCTAACCATCGGCAAAGATGGTGCTGTCTTTGGCGATGTCACCGCCCGCTCGATCAACATCGAACCCGGTGGTGAACTCACCGGGGCCATGAACATCGTCCGCACCCAGACCATGCCCCGGCCGGCGCTTTAGAGCGTCCTTCGGCCATGCAGCGCCTGGTAAAGCGTCAGCTCATCCGCATGATCCAGCCCGCCGCCTGCGGGCAAACCCTGCGCCAGTCGAGTCACCGTCAGGCCCTCGGCTCGCAGCAGATCGTGGAGGTAGCTCGCCGTCGCCTCGCCCTCCACGTCCGAGCCCACGGCCAGGATCACCTCCTCCGCCTGCACGCGCTTCACGCGCTCCAGCAGCGTCTCGATCCGCAGATCCTCCGGCGTCACATTGTCCAGGGGGGAGAGTTTCCCCCCGAGCACATGGTACATTCCATGAAACGCCCCCGACCGCTCCAGGCGCAGCACATCCGCCGCCTGCTCCACCACACAGATCAGCCGCTGCTGGCGCTTTGGGTTGTGGCACAGCGCGCATTCTTCCTCTCGCTCGATGAAAAAGCCGCAGTCATCGCAGGCATGAACCCGCGCCGTGGCCTCTTTTAAAGCATCCACCATCGGCTCGATCCGCCCGCCGTCCTGCATCAGCCAGAGCATCAGCCGCTCGGCACTGCGCGGGCCCAAGCCTGGCAGCGACTTCAGTTGAGCAATCAGGCGGCGCAGCGGCGGAGGATAGTCGAGAGCGGCCATGGCAGTGCAGATCAGGCCTTCTCCAGCATCACCACGCCCGTCTCGGCGGGCAGCGCGACCTTGCGGTAAAAACAAGTCGGACGGCTCGTGTGGCAACAGCCGCCGCCACGCTGCTTCACCCGCAGGATCAGCGCATCCTGGTCACAGTCCGTGCGGATCTCGATCACATCCTGAAACTCACCACTCGTAGCACCCTTGTGCCAGCGTTCCTTCCGACTCCGGCTATAATACACCGCCTGGCCGAGCACCAGCGTCTCACGCAGCGTGTCCGCATTCATGTATGCCAGCATCAGCGGCTCGTTCGTGTCGGCATCCACCGCCATCGCCGCGATCAGACCGTGCTCATCAAACTTCGGCGCGAAGGCCAGACCTTCTTCGATGGTTTGCTTGGAGTCACGGGGGCCGAACTGGAGGGAAGACGCTTCTATCATGGGACGGCGGAGATAACCCCGCCGCCCGCCTTTGCCAAAACGAAAATGCTTTTGTTCGACATCGCCGGGCCACACGCTAAAAAGGCCGCTCCACTGCCCTCCGGGCCGTCTTTTCACCCGTGTACGCCGACTCCTCCATGCCCGGTTTCCTGCTCTCCTTCGAAGGCTCCGAAGGTTGTGGCAAGTCCACCCAAATCCGCCTCCTCCAGCAGCACCTCGAAAGCACCGGCCAGAGCGTCGTGATCCTTCGCGAGCCCGGCGGCACCGAGATCGGCGAGGAGATCCGCCACCTCCTCCAGCACGCCAAGACCGGTACCGCCATGACGCCTGAGACCGAGTTGCTCCTCTTCGCCGCCAGCCGTGCCCAGATCGTCCTGGAAAAGGTCCGCCCCCTGCTCGCTGCTGGCACCTTTGTCATCCTGGACCGCTTCCTCGACTCCACCACCGTCTATCAGGGCCTCGCCCGTGGTCTGCCGCTGGATGCCGTCCGCGCCATCAACACCTTTGCCACTGGCGGCACCCTCCCCCGGCTTACCGTCCTGCTCGACCTCGAAACCGACACTGCTTGGCAGCGCATCCACGCCACTGGCCGCGAACTCGACCGCATGGAGAGCCAGCCGCGCGAGTTCTATGAAAAAGTCCGCCAGGGCTACCTCAGCCTCGCCAGGGCAGAACCCGAACGCATCGCCATCGTCGATGCCTCCCATAGCCCCGAATCCGTCCATGGCGAAATCCTGAAGCTCGTCGAGACTCACCGCCATGCCGTATAAAGCCGACCACGCGCTCAGCCTCCTCACCCGCGCCCAGAAGCTCGGGCGCATGGCCCACGCCTACCTCATCAGCGGCCCCCGCGAGGCACGCCTGGAGGACTTCGCCTCCTCCGTCCTCAGCCTCCTTAGCCCCGTCCGCCACGCCAGCCTCGACGACTGGGCGCAGGATGGTGCCGTCATCCTACGACCCCAGAGCAAATCCCGCCGCATCTCCGTCGGCGATGATGCCAGCGAGGTCGGCACCATCCGCTTCCTCGAGCGCATGATCCACCGCACCACCGCCCCCGGCGGGCACAAGCTCGGCATCATCGTCGATGCCGAGCGCATGACCATCCCCGCGCAAAACGCCTTCCTCAAGACCCTCGAAGAGCCTCCGCCCCGCACCCTCATCCTGCTCATCAGCAACCATCCCGAGCAGCTCCTCACCACCATCCTCTCCCGCGTCATCCAGATGCCGCTCCTGCCCCCCGCAGGCGTCCGCCAGTTTGACGAACACGAGATGAAGCTGCTCGCCGTGCTCCAGCAGCTCGCCAGCCGCTCCACCGGCGGCATCGGTGCCGCCCTCGGCTTAAAAGCTGACTTCCAGGCCGTCATCGACGAGCTTTACGACGAGATCAAAAAGGAGCAGGAGGAGGAATTTGAGAAGGAGCAGGACCACTACGCCAAGACCACCGACGGCACCTGGCTGAAGCAGCGTGAAGAAGAGGTCAGCGCCCAGATTGAAGCCCGCTACCTCCAGCGCCGCGACGCCCTCATGGACCTCGTTCTCGCTTGGATGGGTGATGTCGCCCGCCAGCAGGTGGGCGCTGCGAACCTCGACCTCCCCCAGTTCCAGCACGCCACCGCCCGCCTCGCCGAGCAGTGGAAACCCGAGGAGACCACCCAGCGCCTCCGCGCCATCCGCCAGCTCGAGCAGCACCTGCACACGAACGTCAATGAAGGCCTCGCCCTCGAAGTCGCCTTCATCCAGGCTTTTGGAAAGTAGGGGGGGACTCTAACCATGCTTGGCACTCCATCACCGCGCGGCTT
>JBIKIA010000545.1:0-3708 GCA_044361885.1 Prosthecobacter sp.
CAGCTTTGGCCTTCTTGCCTGCGCCTTTGGGAGTGGGCAAAGGCTGGCCTGGATTGCTCTTCGAGCCTTCGGAGGCAAGGCCCATATCATTGGAATAAGGGATGCCGAAGTAGCTGTCGAAACCTTGCGAGGTGGGCAGGAACTCGGGCTGATCACCGAGGTGCCATTTGCCAATGCAGGCGGTGGCATAGCCAGCAGGCTTCAGAGCTTCCGCGATGGTGATCTCCTTGGGATTCAACCCAACGGCGGCGGCCGGAAAAAGCACCCCAGGGATGGGCAGCACGCGCTTTGGATAGCAGCCGGTCATCATGGCAGCACGCGAGGGCGAGCAAACGGGTGCGGCGTAGTGGCTGGTGAGCTTCATGCCTTCCTTGGCCATGCGGTCGAGGTTCGGCGTGGGCACCTTGCCTCCAAAGGGGCCAATGTCCGCGTAGCCGAGATCATCGATGTTGATGAGGATGAGGTTCGGCCTTTCTGCGGAGAGCAGAGGGCTGAGGGCGGAGAGACAGAGAAGTGCGATGAGGGAGCGCATGGATGTGGCGGTGAACGCTGCAATTGAGGCCGTCTTGCTGCTGGAGTTCGTTGTTCACGCTTCAGCGTGTCTCTTTTAAGCCTGAACCAAGCTAAAGCGTGAACTACGAGCGCAGCCCCGTCCAGCGCTTGCGGCTCTCCTGCTTGCTCACGGCGATGCCGAGGGTCTTGGGATCACCGACGAGGATGGCGAGCTTTTTGGCTCGTGTGATGGCGGTGTAGATCAGGCTGCGCTCCAGCAACACATAGTGCTGCGTGCTGACAGGGATGATGACACAGGGGAACTCGCTGCCCTGGCTTTTGTGGATGGTCATGGCATAGGCGAGCTGAAGCTCATCAAGCTCACCAGGCTCGTATTCGACAAGGCGCTCGCCATCAAAGCGGACGCTAAGTTTCAGCGGCTCGGTCTCAATGCTGACGATGTGCCCGAGGTCGCCATTGAAGACATCCTTGTCGTAGTTGTTGTGCGTCTGAATGACCTTGTCGCCGACGCGGAAGGTGGTGCCGAAGCGTTCGAGTTCGTATTTGAGTTCGTTCGGCGGATTCAGTGCGCTTTGCAGATGGTGATTGAGTGTGTGCGTGCCGAGATCATGACGGTTCATCGGCGTCAGCACCTGGATGTCGCGAGCTGGATCGAAGCCGTAACGGGCGGGCAGGCGGCGCTGAACGAGGTCGATGATGGTGTCGCTGATCTGTCCTGGGCTCGTGGCTTCGAGGAAGAAGAAGTCGGCATCGCGGGAGGGACGGAGGTCGGGCACTTGGCCGCGATTGATCTCATGCGCGCTGGTGATGATGCGGCTGCTGGCGGCCTGGCGGAAGATCTCCGTGAGCTTCACGCAGGGCACATTACCACTGGCGATGAGGTCCTGCAGCACCATGCCTGGGCCGACGGATGGGAGCTGATCGGCATCGCCGACGAGCAACAGATGCGCGCCTGTCGGCAAAGCGGAGAGGAACTGCGCCATGAGCGGTGTGTCGATCATCGAGCACTCGTCGAGCACGAAGAGATCGCCGGTGAGAGGTCGGCTGCGACTGCGGCCCCAGGTGCCGCTGCCCTGGTATTCGAGCAGGCGGTGCATGGTCTTGGCTTCGAAGTCGGTGCTTTCGCTCAGTCGTTTCGCCGCACGGCCTGTGGGTGCGGCGAGCACGATCTTGATCTCGTGTTTGCCGAGGATGGTCAGGATGGTGCGGAGGATCGTGGTCTTTCCCACGCCGGGGCCGCCCGTGATGATGAGGCAGCGATAAGTCAGCGCGGCGATGACTGCGCGCTGCTGGCTCTCTGCGAGGGCTTTGCCGGTTTCCTGCGCTGCCCAGGCAAGGGCTTCATCCATCTGAATGGCGGGATAAGATGGGGAAAGAGCGACGAGGCCCATCAGGCTGCGTGCGATGTTTTGCTCAGCAGCTCGGAGGTGGGGCAGATAGAGGACCTGTGCTTCGCCAAGCGTGTGGCGTTCGAGTTTTTCTTCGCGAATGAGCAGTTCGATCTGCTCGCGGATGAGCGCGTCATTCATGCGCAGCAGCTCAGCCGTTTTATCGGCGGCAAGTTGCTCGGGCAGGCAGGTGTGACCGCTTTGAGAGGCGGTCTTCAAAGTGTGCAGAATGGCGGCTCTCACTCGCTCCGGTGCATCCGCAGCAAGGCCCATCTGCTGGGCGATTTGGTCAGCGGTCTTGAAGCCGATGCCGTGGATGTCTTGGGCTAGGCGGTAGGGATCGCTGGTGAGCACGGCGAGCGCTTCATCACCGTACGTTTTATGAATGCGCAGGGCGCGCGATGAACTGATGCCGTTCTGGTGCAGGAAGAGCATGATGTTGTGGATGCTCTTTTGCTTCAGCCAGGACTCGCGGATCTCCTGGCGGCGCTTCCGGCCGATGCCTTCCACATCTTCGAGTTTCACGGACTCGTTTTCGATCACGTCGAAGATGCGCGGGCCAAATTTCTCCACCATGCGCTTCGCATACGCTGGCCCGATGCCGTCGATCAAACCGCTGCCGAGATAGCGCTCGATGCCTTCGCTGCTGTTCGGGCGCGTGAGCTTGAGCGTGTCCGCTTTGAACTGATCTCCATAATCGCGCGTGGCCTCCCATTTGCCCGTGGCCTCAAACTGCTCACCAGCAACCACACGCGGCGCTTTGCCGATCAGGCTCACTGCCTCGCGTTTGCCCTGCGGGATCACTTTCAGGATGCAGTAGCCCGTGTCTTCCGTGTGAAACACCACGCGCTCCACGATTCCGCGAAGGCTGGAGTTGGACGGGGCAGGGGATGGCATCGGCGGCTATTTACTGCAATGATGTCTGGATGGGCAGGAATTTGTTGCGTGCTTGACGCCTTCGCTTGTTTCTGGACTGCTCTTCTCACTCACCACCATGTCTGCCGCTCGCCTTACTCTTCGTGTTCATCCTGACGATCAACTCATCGTCGCGCTTCGTGATCTCAAGGCGGGGAGCGTGGTGGATGGGATCACGCTGCGGGAGGACATCGCGGCGAAGCATAAGTTTGCAGCGCAGGATTTCGCCAGTGGTGAAAAGGTGACGATGTATGGCGTGACGGTGGGCCGGACCACACAGGCCATTCCGGCTGGGTCACTGGTGCATACGCACAATCTCAAACACGAGGCGGCGGGCTTTGAAGGCAAGCGCGGCAGCTATGTGTGGACGCCGCCGGATGTGAGCGCGTGGGCCGGGCGGACTTTCCGTGGCTTCAGGCGCAGCGACAGTGTCTCGGGCACGGCGAACTACTGGCTGGTGATCCCGCTGGTGTTCTGTGAGAATCGGAATCTCGGCTTCATGCGTGAGGCTCTGACTCGGGCGTTGGGTTATGCGAGGTCGTCGCCTTATGAGAGCTTCGCGCAAACTTTGGTCGAAAGACATCGGCGGGGTGAGTCCTTGGAGGTGGCTTTGGAGGAAGGGCTTTTCACGGCACCGAAGCCACTGTTCCCGAATGTGGATGGCGTGAAGTTTCTGGAGCACGGCCTCGGCTGCGGTGGCACTCGGCAGGATGCGCTGGCGCTGGTGCAGTTGCTGGCGGGTTACATCGCTCATTCAAATGTGGCTGGCGCGACGATCTTGAGTCTGGGATGTCAGCACGCGCAGGTGAGTTTGCTTCAGGATGCTCTGAGTCGGCTGTATCCGCGTTTCAACAAGCCGCTGCATATCTTCGAGCAGCAAAAGAGTGCCTCC